>DAOWMR010000075.1 GCA_030642995.1 Spirochaetales bacterium | reverse complement strand
TCGGACCGAAGCCCGACCCGGCAACGTGATCAGGGCCGAACGGACAGGCTACCACCCGGCGTGGAAGGTAGTTGAGGCCGCCCAAGCAATCTCCATCGCATTGCTGCCGCGCACGTTTTTTCTGACCGTCCGCGGGGTCCACGAGGATGCGCAGCTATCTGTTGACGGCGAGGCTGTGGGGTTTGCGTCTGCCCCCGGCGCAACGGTTACTGAGATCCCGATCACATATGGCGCCCATTCCATTGAGATCAGCCGCGACCTATCAAACCGGTCGACAGCCAAAACAGGTTGTGTTCACGCTGGACGGCAGCCGGATCTTCGTCCCGCTCCTCGGCAATGACGGGATGGATGTCATTGATCTCGCCACCGGCCGAGGCCGAGTCGGCGAATCTGCCGCGGCTCCTGCGGTCTGCGACGACCGGGGGAAGATGGCCCAAGGTCATTGCCCTCTCGCCGGATGGCAGGCAGATTGCTGTCTCCAACTGGCTCAGCCATGATGTGTCCATCATGGACTCGGACACGCTCCTCCACGAGCGGCGCGTCATCCCCGGCGGCGTTACACCGCGTGGATTGGCCTTCACCTCCGACGGCGCCTCCCTCCTTGCGACGTTCTACGACAGCGGCGAAATCATGCGCGTTGATACCGCATCGTGGACGTCCGTTGCCACCGCCGAAACCTCCGGCTCGCCGCGTCACATCGTCGTAGACGGGCTGAATGAATTTGCCTATGTCAGTGACATGGCCCTTGGAGCCGTGTGGGTCTACGATCTGGCCGCGGACAAAGTGACGAACCAGATTCCTGTCTGGTACAACGCGAACACAATCGACCTGACTCCCGACGGCGAGTATCTCTACGTCTCAACGCGCGGCCCGAACAACCCGAAGGGCTACGCCTGGAGGAGTCTGGAGAACGGGCGGGTCTATGTGATTCGCACAGATAATCGCACAGTGATTGAGGTTATCATCGGCGGCAATCAGCCCACCGGGCTGGACGTGTCGCCGGACGGCAGGTTACTCGCGTTCTCGAACTTCCAGGATGACACGGTGGAGGTGTACGCAATAGATGCGGAGTAGGGTGTGGCGGGTCCGCGCTCCTTGTTCTTGCTCACACGTGTGAAACAGAACCGGCAATGTCAGCAGCCACCTTCGCCAGAGGGATCACCGAAACGCGGTCGTCCAACTCATAACCCTCAGGTCCAGGGTAGACGATCCAGACGTGTTCAGGTTGCAGGTCATCCATCGAAGCGCGAAGCCCACGACTGATTCGCGGCGCGTCGGAATACTTGAACTCCATTCCCCAGGTTTTTCCGCGACCAAACCAGAGCAGGTCAAGTTCAGCCCCGGTGTGGGTTCGCCAGAAATACGGATCTGAGATGCCGAGCAGCCGGACGGCTTGCTCCAGTGCAAAGCCCTCCCAGGATGCTCCCAGTTTCGGATGCTCCTCAAGAAGCCTGTGGCTCGAAATCCCCTGCAGGCTGTGGAACACCCCGCTGTCACGGATGTACAATTTTGGAGCTTTGACCAGTCGCTTCCCGACATTTGCATACCAGGGCGGCAGCAGTCGAATCATGAATGTTCCCACGAGGATGTCCAGATACCGACGAACTGTGTGGTCGGATACACCAAAGGACCGGCCGAGCTCAGACAGATTCACGATCTGTCCGTGATAGTGGCTGATCATCACCCAGAACCGACGAATGGTTTCCGCCGGAATGGAAATCCCCAGTTGCGGTATGTCTCGCTCCAGGAAGCTGCGCATGAAATCCTCTCGCCAGAGGAACGATGCGCGGTCGTCTGGTGCGAGATAGGATCGTGGAAAGCCACCTCGCAACCACAGATTCCTCCAATTCACCACGTCGATTTCATCCTGGAGGAAGGGACCGAGTTCGTGGTACGAAACCCGGCCGGCAAGTGTCTCCGCACTTCCTCCGACGAGATCCGGCGAGGCGCTTCCGAGAAGCAGATAGCGAACCTGGTCGCTCTGATCCACCAGGTAACGCAGGAGAGGCATCAGTTCAGGTTTGCGCTGGACTTCATCAATGACGATGGTGCCCGTCAGCCGCTCCAGGGTTGTTTGGGGTTCCTCCAGTCGTGCGAGGCTCCGCGGATCTTCCAGATCAAAGTAGTTATCCGCCGGCAGGATCCGGGCCAACGTGGTTTTCCCACACTGCCGCGGACCGACGATGACAGTGATCGGAGACCGCGACATCTTCTCCGTCAGCCCGCTCAGCTCACGCTCTCTGTCAATCATGTGCACGGGATGAAGTATAGCACGATATCATTGAAAATTCGATGGCTAACTTCGAGTTTTCTTATTTATCTATCGAGGCGATGTCAGCCCGCACCGAAACACGGCGGCTTGATTGATCGGCCGCTCGGAACCGTCGGAGGTAACGGCCGTATCGATTGCACGCGTGCACGGCCAGACTGTAGTATGGCGCGACAATGACATCAACAGACGGCCGGCCCACTACCGGCCGATTGAGGGCGGATCGGGGATCGCATGGCAAAACCACTGAAGCTTGACAAGCTGGACTACGCCGGGGCGTTTGGGTTTTTCGCCTACGCTTCGAGCGTCGTCGTCACGCCCATTATTCTGCTGACCCTCGCACGCGATCTCAATTTCGGTCTTGCCGAAGGCGGCGGCATGGAAGCCGTGCGCGCGGGATTCCTGATGGCGGTTCTCGTTGCGAGCGGATTCGCCGCTGCGCGCTGGGGGAAGATCCCCGTCCTGGCGGTGGGGAGTTTCGTCCTGGGCGGGGGACTCGTCCTCTACGCCCTGGCCCCGGCTTACGCGGTGGTGCTGCTTAGCATGACCCTGGTCGGCCTCGGAAGCGGACTACTCGAGGCGTTGATCAACCCGCTTATCCAGGATGTTCACCCGAACGACTCCGGCCGATACCTCAACATGACGAATGCATTCTTCTCAGTCGGCGTGCTGGTGGCCGTGCTGGTTGCTGGTGAACTACTCACGCGCGGAGTCAGCTGGCGGGTCCTCATTGCAGGAGTTGGAGCTCTCGCTGTTGTCTCCGGTGTGCTCTTCGCAGTGCTCGGACGGGACGAGTACCGGCTCGAGCGCGAACGACGCCGGTCACGGTCAGGTTCGGGCATCACCACGTTCCGTCACGCGAAGACGATCCTCCGGGAGCCGGCGTTCTGGATATTCGCGCTCGCCATATTCTGCGGCGGCGGGGCCGAAGGTGCGTTCACCTTCTGGAGCGCGAGTTACATCCAGCTCAACTTCCAGGCCGTTGCCCGGGCCGGCGGACTCGGAACAGCGGCCTTCGCGGCAGGCATGGTCCTGGGTCGATTGGCATCTGGTCGGTACGTTCAACAGAACCGACTTCGACCGCTCATCATCACTTCAGCCCTCTTCGGCGCGGTGGTGAGCGTCTTTGCGTACCTCGTGAACGACATGCTGGGGTTCTTCGCGCTTCTGTTCGCGGCCGGTCTATCCATCGCCTGCTTCTGGCCCAGCATACAGTCGCACGCCGCAACCGTGCTCCGCGTTGACTCGACGATGTTGTTCATCCTGCTCTCGGTGGCGGGGATCCCGGGTTTTGGGTTCACATCCTGGGTAATGGGCCTCATCGCCGAACAGACCGGGCTCCGGCTCAGCCTCCTCGTCATTCCCGCCCTGCTGATCATACTCGCGGCGGTGATGATCTTTGAGCGGGTGAGTTCACGGCAGCGGTGAGCGCGCGTTTCGCATCGCCTCGAGCATCCGGCCACAAAGTTCATACTTGTAAGCCGATGTGTCATGGCGGGGAGATTTGAAAACGTAGAGCGTCCGCCCGAAATAGAACTCAAGCTGATCCTGGTAGACGACATTCAGGGCCTTCAGCTCGTCCCAGGGAAAGAACCGTTCGGCAGCACCGCCATGCCGGATGTCCCGGGTGGCGATCCGTCGTCCCTGACGCGAATCGTCTGATTGGGCGAACCTGATGCCGTCAAGGTGGAATGAGAGGCGACCCAGACCCCGCCGACGAAGGCGAGAGAGCCGGTAACCGGTGAACATGAGAGCATGTTCATCGCCAAAGAATTCCTTTGGAGTGCCGGCGTCCAGGGCCTCTCGCAGGTGACGTTCCACAAACTCATTCTGGGCTAGCGACCACTCTCGGATCGTCCTGAAGTGAACCGGATGTGAATTGGGACCGGGAACTGCCCGAAATCGATAGAACGATGTGAACTCAACTGCATAGCCACATGCATCACAGTAAAATCGCCGGCCGCTGCTGTTCATCGTGTTCAGAGACGAGCAGTTTGGACAGTAGAACAGCGCGAGTTGGAGAGATTCCGCGGGTCGCTTCGAGACGTATGGTACGCGCCGTTCGTTCTGATATTCCGAATCATCGTGAGCGAGTGCCGATTCTATGCGCTCGGTGATCTCATCGGCTGAGAGGCTCTTTACCTCTTCGGCACTCACGGCAAGCTTCTGTTCAATAACCACGCAACCGCGCCGAGTGTGAAAGGACCACCGCGGGATGGTCTTGTAGCCGCCCTTGATCAGCGACACCAGGACGGGAACTTTCGCCAGCTTGACCAGCTTCGCGGTGGACGGAATGATGCGGAGCGACACGCCGTCCCAACTGCGCTGTCCTTCCGCGAAAATGCCAATCACCTTCCGTTCCTTCAACGTCTTTAGCATGAACCGCAGCGAGGCCAAATCATCAGCAGCTTTGGATGTAGCAATGGCCCCGATTTTTCGCAGCCACCAGGAAAAGATCGGATTGCGGAAGTTTGCGTCAGACGCCACGTAGTACACGGGCACGGGAATGAAGTAGTTCACGAGCGCGGGGTCAAAGGTCATGACGTGGTTTGGAATGACTATGTAGGGCGGACGGAGATTGTCCACGATCTCCTGATGCTCGGAACTCAGCCGGTATCGCCACATGAAGATGGGACTGACCGTCCACCGCAAGAGCCGATGAAACCAAATGTGTGCGCTTGTCTTTCTGGATGGGGTTGCTGCCATGGATGCTCTCTACAAACCCAGAATAATACCGAGTGAGGTCCTCACACGCAAGCAAGTGAGAGTGGGTCGGGCGGAGCGGCTCGGGGTCACCTCACTGCACAGAGCTAAGTCGGCCTTACTTCGGTATCAACCCCCACCGGCGAGAGGCGTGAACAATTGCCACGATCCAGACTTCTTCCTTCCTGATCAAGTGAGGATGCGATAGCTGCCTTCCAGCAATTCTCGCAACCCCATGTACTCGTACTCGGGTACAATACGTCCAGAGCGTGGGAATCTGCCAGTTGACACTCGCGCTCGAACAGCCGCTTGACCGTGCGCACTGCGGAGTCTTCGGACTCTTCGGCGATGTAGTCGCGTATTTCCCACAGATCCGTGATCGCCTGGTCAGACCAGAGCACCCTCATCCGGTGATGCCGAATTGCTCTCGAACCTCTTCGCTCGTCTTCGATCGGCCCTCATGGATACCTTGCAGGCCACGTTCAATCTTCTGTCGCACATAGATCTTGTAGGTGAACTCCTCCCAGGACGTGTCCTCGGAAAGCTTTTCGACGATTTCCGCTACCACCCGGGCCAATTCGTTGCGTTTCATCATCGCTCCGCCCCCATTGTACCTGTTCTTGCTAACAATGACTGCGGCATTCGAGTCCGTGCTTGCGTTGGGGCTCTCCAGTCCGCCCACCGTTATCGTGACCGACCCTCGGTTCTACCCGTGGACACGCGAGCTGAACTGGAATCTTGACCCTAACGCGGGCAATTGATGCCCTATATCCGGTCCCTCGGCAGCTTGCGGATGACGTAGTAAACGAGTGCTCCAACGATGCTGCCAAGGAGAATGACCAACGCCCAGGTGAGCTTCTCCATGCTTTCCGGTGGCTCCCGCCTCATGCAGTCGATGAGCATCCAGATCCAAAACACGAGCGCGGCAACTCCGAGTAAGCTGAGAAAAACCATATCGGTACTCAGTATTCCTTATAGGTCAGTTCGATCACCCAACGACTGAGTCTCATGCGAGCCTCCTGCGTCTAGTATAGACGGAGCGCGACCCTCGCGCCACAGGGATCGTCGCCCTACTCCACTTCGGTACCGTCCGGATCAGGTATCCCGCGGACGAGCGCCACAAACGCATCCTCGAAGAGTTGCTCGTCGAAGGTGTCGGGGGAGAGAAGCTTCATGAGACTGAGACCGCTCAGGATGAGGATAAAAACATCGGTGAAACGCGCGGTCTCTTCCGGGGCCGGATGACCAAGCGAGCGATAGGTTTCAACCAACATCGTGCCGACACCCTCACGAAGCCGGTCAAACTGGCGGGTATAGCCGGGACGGAGTTCCGGGTTCCGAACGGCGGCAAGCTGGAACTCCAGCGACCAGAGGGGGTTCTCTGGATCAGCGGCGTACTGCCTGGCCATCTCGCGGTACCCTGCGATCAATTGCTCCAGGTTACCTGCACCACCGGCCATCTCATTTACTGCAGCAACGTCGTTGTCAAATCCAGTGCTGATGAGTTCCGCCATGATCGCTTCCTTGTTGGCGAAGTTCGAGTAGAACGCACCTCGAGAGTAGCCGGCATCCGCGGCGATTTCATCAATTGACGCGCCCTCGTAACCCCTGAGGGCAATGAGCGCATGTGCCGACTCCAGCAGCCGTGATCGGGTCAGCGCCTTCTGTTCCTCCCGAGAGAGTCGCGTTCGCGGTGATCGACGCCGTAGCTCATCTGCCATCTGCTTACTCCACGTGGGCCGGTATTCCACCGGCGGCTACCGGCGGTGCAAACCATTCAACCGTTTCCGCAAAGCCCCGGTCAAGGGGAGTCGGCGCGAGGCCGAGCGTGCGTTCGGAGTGGGAAGAATCCACCGTGAACGGTCGGTCGAACTCGTAGTACATTTCTGCCATCGCACGAGCAGCCGGTACAAACAGGCCGCCAAGGCGAAGCATGCCCAACCCCATGAATCTCCGATGAAGGATTCCGACTGACGAGCCGGACAGACTCTCCATGCGCAACCAGCCTGCGAGCGGTTTCCTTGCCGAGCGGCCCCGATCCGATAACAACCTGCATAGACATATCTGCTCCTTACGATACGATATACCATTAAGATATATCTATGTATGTGAATGGTTAACTGTATTCTAATCGTTCCTGTGGGTCCTGAGCACAGCAAGAACATGGGTCGAAAAAACGTACGGATCACTGACAAGCCGGGGGTGATTCTCGAAATTGCTATCCGAGGCGGCGGTGTCCGGATACCCCAAGCCAACGTCAGCTCCAATCTCGATGTTCTCCGCGCCAATCAACATGGATGTGTTGGCAACCCCCGAGGGGTGCCCACCGCCGAGCCTGTTGTACAGCGTTTGAGGATAGTCGTTTACGGAAAAGATGGTGACATATCGGAGGGTTTCGGAGAACGGCGTGTGGTCATCCAATCCGTCCACCCGGATGAAACTGTTCTGTGCATCCGGACTGAACAAATCGCTTGCCGAACTCCAGTCGGGGTCATCAATGCCAATCCCGAGGCCATAGTTGGCGCCGGAAACGAGAACGAGGGTCGCAATCCGGTCGGCACGCCGCAGGGCCGGATCAAAGGCCCCCTCCTCCGTCCCTCCAAGGAGATAGCCACGCGCAAGGTGGCATCCCAACGAGAGTGCCACAATGTCCACCCGGTCCACTCCCAGGTAGCCAAGCACGGCATCGATGAACAGCCGGACATCGTTCACATTGTTCCGGAACGCGCCCGGATTCTCGGCCCCGCCGTCGCGTCCGAGGTAGTTCACCGCCCAGATGTCGCCCGGCGCGTATCCCGCTTCGAGCAACCAGGCAGAGTAGTGTTTCCAGATCTCCTGAGCCGGAGTACCGTTCCCATGAAGGAGCACCACCGGCCGATGATTGCTGCGATCGGTGCGTGCACCACCGAAACCGGTGAGCACCCCTCCAGCCCCACGGCCGCCGCAATCGACGAGTGCCGGAAAATCGTCGGGGAATCCCAGTGGAACCGGTGCGATGACACCGCCATTGTCCCGAACCGAACAGGCGTTCGGTGCAAAGACGAGGAATGCTGCACACACCAGCACAATTGTGAATCGCGGCGGTGACACGCTTCAGGATAGCCTACGGTCACCGCGATTGTCAGCCTCCCCCTGCCTGCCTACCCCGCGGTGCTGGACTGCGCCCAGAGGTTGAGATTCCCCTCTTTGGCATACTTGTCAATCTCGGCCAATTCGCCTTCTGTGAAACTCTGATTGGCCAGGCATCCCACGTTGTCCTCAATCTGCTCAACCTTGCTTGCGCCGATTAGCACGGTGGTGATACGCGGATCACGCAACACCCAGGAGAGGGCAAGTTGCGCCAGCGTCTGTCCCCGGCCTTCGGCGATCTTTGCGAGCGCGCGCACGTTCTCCAGATTCTCCTCGGTCAGAAACTCGTCCTTGTGGAAGAACTGCGGGATCTGCGCTGCGCGGGAGTCCGAGGGCACGCCTTTGAGATACTTGGAGGTGAGCAGGCCCTGGGCCAGGGGCGAGAACGGTATGCAGCCTACGCCGAGTTCTTCGAGCGTGTCGAGGAGATCGACTTCAACCCATCGATTCAACATTGAATACGATGGTTGGTGGATCAGCAGCGGAACCCCCATGCTCTTGAGGATCGCATGCGCTTCGCGGGTCTTCCTGGCCGAGTAGGACGAGATGCCCACGTAGAGTGCCTTGCCCTGCGAGATCGCCGTAGCGAGGGCGCCCATCGTTTCCTCGAGCGGTGTGTTCGGGTCAAGTCGATGTGAGTAGAAGATGTCCACGTAGTCCAGCCCCATTCTCTTCAGGCTCTGGTCGAGACTTGCGAGGAGGTACTTGCGGGATCCCCACTCGCCATAGGGCCCCGGCCACATGTCGTATCCCGCCTTGCTGGAGATCACCAGTTCGTCGCGATAGGGCCGCAGGTCCTTCTCCATGATCCTGCCGAAGTTCTCCTCGGCCGATCCGGGAGGCGGGCCGTAGTTGTTCGCGAGGTCGAAGTGCGTGATGCCCAGATCAAACGCCCGTCGGCACATGGCGCGAGCGTTCTCAAAACTGTGGATGCCGCCGAAGTTGTTCCAGAGCCCGAGCGAGACCGTCGGAAGGTCCAGGCCGCTCTTTCCAGTTCGGTTGTACTTCATGGATTCGTATCGATTTGATGCCGGCTGATATTCCATCTCTTTCTCCTGTTAATCCGCCTGCTTCGGCGCCTTGTCCGCCGCTGCCTCCAACGGCGCGGTGAGTTCTTCCAGGGTCGATTGCACCCATGCAACGACCTCGTCTCGTTTCATCATCCCTCTCTCCGACTCGTGCCGAAGCTTCGTTTCAACTCCACCCGCTTCCAGGCTCCGTTTGCTCACGGTGAGCCGAACAGGGGAGCCGAGCAGATCGGCATCATTGAACATGACGCCGGGACTCTCGGCACGGTCGTCGTAGAGAACGTCAATTCCGGCTGCCTCAAGATCATCGTAGAGTGCGTCCGCTTCCTCCGCCCCGCCCTTGAGTGCCACGAGGTGCACGCTGTAGGGCGCAATGCTGGCGGGCCAGATCAGGCCGTGTTCGTCATTGTGCTCCTCGGCGACACTCGCAAGCAACCGTCCAACCCCGATGCCGTAGCTCCCCATAACCACCGGTTTCCGCTTGCCGTCTTCGTCCAGGAAGTAGCAGTCCATGGTGGTACTGTAGCGGGTACCGAGC
>DAOWMR010000251.1 GCA_030642995.1 Spirochaetales bacterium | reverse complement strand
GGTACGGAATGGAACTCTCGGAAGAAAACCAGTTGCTCTTCTACATCCCCCCGGGCTTCGCGCACGGCTTCTGCGCGCTCACGAACGACACTCGATTTCACTACAAGTGCACTGCGGAGTACGACCAAGCTTCAGAGCGCGGCATCCGTTTTGATGATCCGGATCTGGGCATCGAGTGGCCCATTGCAGAGCCACTGCTCTCACAGCGAGATGCCATCTTGCCCACACTCGCGGAGTTTATGCAGGAGCTCCGCGGATGATCTGGCTGATCGGCAATGCGGGGATGCTCGGCAAGGCCGTTGAACGGCTGTTGATTGCTCGTGCATTGCCCCATGTCGCGTCCGACAAGGATGTGGACATCTGCAGCCCAGACGCCATTGCTGAGTTTGCTGCGGACCGCCCGGTTGACTGGATCATCAACTGTGCAGCGTACACGGCGGTGGACAAGGCCGAGAGCGAAGAGACTCTCGCACTGCGTATCAATGCGGAGGGCCCCGAAAACTTGGCCGCATTTGCTGAAACGCACAACGCTTGGCTTCTGCACATCTCAACCGACTATGTCTTTGACGGCGACAAGATTGCACCATACACCGAAAAGGACCACCCGAATCCGAGGAGCGCCTACGGCCGAACAAAGGTCCAGGGCGAACGGCTGGTCCAGGCAGCTACGGCGCGTCACCTTATTATCCGCACTTCATGGTTGTACGGCCATGGCGGACCCAATTTCGTGCAGACCATGTTGCGCCTGTTTGAAGAGCGAGATGAGATTGGCGTGGTCAATGATCAGCACGGCAGCCCGACGTACGCTCGAGACCTCGCGAAGGCCATCCTCACCGCCGTCACCCATCCGACGCCCACGCCCGGTCTCTACCACTTCTCCAACGAACAAATCACCACCTGGTTCGGCTTCGCGGAGGAGATTCACCGGCAGGCACAAGATATGGGGATCCTTAAATCGACCTGTGCTATCAAACCTATCACGACAGACGAGTACCCGCGCCCGGCGGCACGACCGCGGAACTCAGGCCTGGACAAGCGAAAAATCCGGGAGAAATTGGGCGTGGACCTGCGGCCATGGCAGGACGCGCTCGGCGACTATCTGACATATCTCGTCGGGATCAAATCGACTTCAGGAGAGACACATGACTGAACAATCCAGAACCCTATCCAACGTGCTCGTGACCGGTGGGGCTGGATTCATCGGATCCAATTTCATTCGGTTTCTTCTCTCGGACGAGGGGTTCAACGGGAAGGTGTTCAATCTGGACTCGCTCACCTATGCCGGGAACCTGGAGAACCTCCGTGATGTTCATGACGAGCACGGAGGAACCCGCTATCACTTCATTGAGGCAGACATCCGGGACTTTGAGCGGGTGGATGAAATCTTTGCAAAATACGAAATCGACACTGTCGTCCATTTCGCGGCAGAGTCACACGTGGATCGGTCTATCGTTGGCCCACGGGCGTTCATTGAGACCAATATCATCGGCACGGTCAATCTGCTTGAAGCCGCCCGGGCACGCTGGGCAGGGCGAGACGATGTGCTCTTTCACCACGTCAGCACCGACGAGGTTTTCGGTTCGCTCGGCGAGACCGGCCAATTCAATGAAAGCACTCCATACGACCCGAAGAGCCCCTACTCGGCAAGCAAAGCCTCCAGCGACCACCTGGTGCGCGCCTGGGGCCACACCTACGGGCTGCCGTTCACCATCTCAAACTGCTCCAACAACTACGGGCCGTACCAGTTTCCGGAGAAGATGATCCCGGTAATGATCATGAACATGGTGGACCGCAAACCGCTTCCCGTCTACGGAGACGGCTCAAATGTCCGGGACTGGCTCTACGTTGACGATCATTCGTCTGCGATCCTCCGAATCATGCGATCCGGCCGTAGCTCGGAAACCTACGTTGTGGGCGGGGAGAACGAGTGGCAGAACCTGAAACTTGTCGGTTCTCTCTGCACAATCGTGGCCGAAGAGACCAAGGGCGATGCCGATGAACTCCTTGATCTCATCACCTTCGTGACGGACAGGCCTGGTCACGATCTTCGGTACGCGATTGACTGCACGAAGACCAAGTCCGAATTGGGCTGGACGCAACGCCACACGTTTGCCGAGGGTCTTCGGCACACGGTTCGCTGGTATCTGGACAACCCCACGTGGGTGAACCACATCAGAAGTGGTGAGTACCGAAAGTGGATGGAGCGGAACTACGACAGGCGATAGCCCATAGTCAATTCACACGAGACGCCGCTGTAGTATACTCCGAGGCGTGCGCCCGGTCTTGATTGTTTCTCCGGACAAAACAGTTACTCGACAGCTTGCGGACGGCCTGCGACCACTTGGTTTTGATGTCTCCGGAGCAAACAGTGCCGAGCATGCGGCGCAATGGTCGCGCAACGTCACGTTTGTATGCGTGGTGTTTGATATCCGATCATCGAGCGAATACTCTCCGGACATCGTCCGTGCTCTTCGAAGCAGCGACTCCGGTTTGGGCGTTGTGTTCATTGTGGACAGTGCATCCCCGGATACCATCAACGATCTCGCACGGATTTCGGCTACCGACGTCGTCCGAGCACCGGTTGATTCCAATGAGCTCGCGCTGAGAATCAATCGGCTGAGCGAACTGCGGCTGTTGAGCCGGGAAGCGGACAGTCTGCGAGGCGAACGCGATGTCATCTACCGAACCGACGATTTCGTTGCGCAAAGCCCGGTCATACAGGACGTACTGGAAACCATTGCACGGGTAGCCCAGCAGAAGACCAATGTATTGCTGATTGGGGAAACAGGTACGGGGAAAGAGCTTCTTGCCGGCGCAATCCACTATACCAGCCCCCGGCGCCACCGCGCCTTCATCAAGGTAAACTGCGCGGCGCTTCCCGAACCACTCCTGGAGAGTGAGCTCTTCGGTCACGAACGCGGGGCATTCACCGGTGCAGTACGCCAGCGAATAGGCAGATTTGAGCAGGCGGACGGGGGCAGTATTCTTCTGGACGAGATTGGGGAGATAGGCCCATCCGTCCAGGTTAAACTGCTACGAGCCGTCCAAGAGAAGGAGTTTGAGCGGCTGGGCGGGGAACGGACTGTCTCAACGGACATCCGGATCATCGCGGCAACCAACCGAGATCTTCGCGAAGAGGTTGCCGCCCGACGTTTCCGGGAGGATCTCTACTACCGGCTTGCCACATTTATCATTGACGTACCACCACTCCGAGATCGAGTGGAAGACATCATCCCGCTGGCTCAATTCCTCCTTGCTCGTTCGTGCAGGAGCATGAACACAAACGAACGGCAGCTCTCGGTGGAAGCCAAGGATGCGCTTCTGGGTCACCATTGGCCCGGCAATGTGCGGGAGCTTGAGAACCTGATGGAGCGAGCCGTCATTATGTCCGACCATGAGACACTCACCGCTGATGACCTGGGGCTCTCACCGCAACCCACCCGCCGCGCCTACGGCCCGCCGCGGACCATCAGCGAAACCGAACGAGAACTTATCGTTGGTGCATTGGAACAATGCAACTGGGTTCAGAAAGAGGCGGCGGCTCAACTCGGATTGTCGGCCCGAGCACTCAACTACCGGATCAGGCGTCTCGGGATCACCCACACGAGTTGGCGACGTAATCGGTAGCGTGATGTAGAATCAATTTCTCATGTTGATTTTGCATAAGAATCTCTGATATTATCACTCCATGGAACGGATTTATGTCCCGCGACAGATTGAACCGCTGATCGTAGAAGCAGCATCCCAGTTTCCATCAGTCGTACTGACCGGTCCAAGACAAACCGGGAAATCCACCCTGCTCAAACACTGTTTCACTTCTCACCGATATGTCTCTCTGGATGACCCTGTTACTCGGAGAGCCTGCACTGAAGATCCAGCCCTCTTTCTTGAGAACTATCCGCCACCGTGCATTATCGATGAAGTTCAATACGCGCCGCAACTCCTTCCCTACATCAAGATACAGATTGATGAAAACAGAACCCGGAACGGCCAATATCTCCTGACAGGATCTCAGATCTTCCCCCTCATGAAGGGGTTGACCGAGAGTCTGGCGGGAAGAACTGCGGTATTGGAACTCCAGGGGTTCAGCATGGAGGAGTATTCAGAACACGAGCAAAGTGTGTCCGATCTGTTCACGAGGATTTTTCTGGGCGGCTACCCTGACCCGCTTGTTCACAAGGTGAACCGTGATCTCTTCTACTCTTCCTATGTTCAGACATACCTGGAGAGAGACGTCAGACACGTAGAAAACGTTCAGGACCTCTCCCTCTTCGGGAACCTGCTGGAACTTCTGGCAGCCCGGGCCGGCAGCTTGTTGAACAAGTCGGAGCTGGCAAAGGAACTTGGTGTCAGCCAAACCACGGTCAAGAGATGGGTTTCCTTGCTGGAAAACTCCCGAATCATCTACCTGATGCGGCCCTATTCACGGAACATCAGCAAGAGAATAGTCAAATCTCCCAAGATCTACTTTTTTGATACTGGACTTCTCAGCTACCTACTGAAGTATCCGGACAGCAGAACTCTGTCCGCAGGACCCATGAACGGACCAATGCTGGAGAACTTCGTAATCACTGAGTTGCTAAAGAAGAAGAGGAATAGGAATCTCCCTGTTGAACTCTACTTCTACAGGGACAGCAACAGGACAGAGATCGATCTGGTCGTGGACCACGGGTACAGGCAGGATATCTGCGAAGTCAAGCTCAGCAAGACCGTGCAGAGCAAGCACTACAAACAACTCCGGGACCTGCAGAGTCTCTTCTCCGACCCATCACTGTACTTAATCAGCGCCTATGACAAACGGATCAAGCTCACAGGAGAAGTTCGCAACATACCTGTCTGGGAAACCGCTGCTCTGTTGGGGGATTGAGCGCTCCGGGGGCTGGAATCAGATAGTGCGGCCGAACAAGCGCGGTCGTCGCCTAAACTAGG
>DAOWMR010000320.1 GCA_030642995.1 Spirochaetales bacterium | reverse complement strand
CCGTGTCGTGTCCGTCATTGGTGCGGGGAATTTCCACCTCGGTTTCTTTCCTGGGGTGGTGGCCGATCACCGGCGGCAATTCATCCGGCGCCGGAAGATAGCCAACAATGGCATCCAGGAGGGGCTGCACGCCGATGTTGCGAAGGCTTGCGCCGGTCAGTACCGGAACGATCTCCCGGGCAATCGTTTGCTTCCGAACTGTCTGGTCTATGAGTGCAACCGGAATGTCGGTTCCCTCAAGGTAGAGCTCGGTCATTTGATCCGAGTAGGACGAGAGTGAGTCAATCAACCTCTCCCGCCACTCCGCCGCAAGCTCCCGCAGATCGTCTCGTATTGGACGGGTCTCGAACTCAGCGCCGCTGGTTTCCTGATCCCAGTGGATCTCCTGCATCGTACGAAGATCAATCACACCCTCAAACGCGCTCTCCCGGCCGATTGGAATTTGCAGGGCAACCGGTCGACTTCCGAGTTTCTCTCGGAGCTCGTCCAGAACCTTGGCGAAGTCGGCGCCGATCCGATCCATCTTGTTGATATATGCAATACGCGGAATTCCGTAGGTGTTGGCCTGCCGCCAGACCGTTTCCGACTGCGGCTCCACCCCTCCAACCGCGCAGAAAATTGCGACGGCGCCGTCCAGCACTCGGAGAGAGCGCTCAACTTCGGCGGTAAAATCGACATGCCCAGGGGTATCGATGATGTTTATCTGTTCTTCATTCCAGAAGCACGTTGTGGCGGCGGATGTGATTGTAATGCCTCTGTTTTGCTCCTGAGTCATCCAATCCATGATGGTGTCTCCGTGATCCACCTCACCGATTTTGTGGGTTCGACCGGTATAGAAGAGTATCCGTTCAGTTGTCGTCGTCTTGCCGGCATCAATGTGGGCCATGATACCGATGTTTCGGATGTGGCTTTGGCTCATCGGGACTCCCGTTGTCCGGTTTGAAAGAAGCTACACAAGAAATGATCGAGTTGGAAAGTGCTGTACGCCGGAGTGCGTCTACGAAAGCGCGTCCACGAAAGCGCGTCCACGAAAGCGCGCTTGCGAGAGTGCGCTCTCAGGAGAACCTCGTCGGGTTTCTGCCTTGCTCGACGTCTCGAATGATCAGATCACGAACATAGTCAGAGAGAGTGACGTGGTGTGCCGACGCAATATGGCAGGCTGCTTCGTACAGCGTGTCGCTGCACCGCACTACCATGTTGCGTTGAAGGGGAGTTTCCGACAGTCGCTTTGTCGCGCGAAAACCCTGACCTCGTCGACGTCGGGGGGCCGTATTCCCATCTACCATAGAATCTTGAGAATAACATGAGTGTCGGCACAGAACAATCCGGTAAGTCTGGGCGCTGACGGGATTGAACCGCCGACATCTTGCTTGTAAGGCAAGCGCTCTCCCAGCTGAGCTAAGCGCCCGAATCAGCGACCAGAACCTACTACGCGGGGATGTTGCCGTCAAGCAGGACCATGACGACCGGAACCGATGGTATCGCCAAATGCTGCGTCTTCGGCTATGCTTCCAACGGAGCAAATGGATTGAATTACGAAATAGTTGGCCGCAAGGTCTTCATCCTGAATCCGAGTAGCGTAGTTACCAATGAACTCATTGAAGGTCTCCTGGCAGCTGAATACGAGTTGTACATCTTGAAAGACCGGGAGAAGGCTCTGCGAGTACTCCACAAGTTTCCCGACTCCGTTCTTTTCATAAACATCGATACCGGGGCGAAGGAGGATGTCTGGGAAGCGTACGTTCGTCAGATTATGAAGAATCCCAAACTCCGGAGTGTTCGGATAGGAATCCTGAGCTACAATCCCAGTCCGGAGCTGGCAAAGCGCTATCTCATAGACATCGGTGTCCCGTGTGGTTTCGTCCGGCTCCGACTCGGGATCAAGGAAAGCACCAGGATCATGCTGAAAGCGCTCGAGGCAAATGAGGCAAAGGGCCGACGAAAGTACGTCCGAGCTGTGGTCGGACAGGACGCACGCGCCGGGTTCAATGTGCAGTACCAGGGGCAACTCAGGGAAGGAACAATCCTGGACATAAGTTCAGTCGGCATGGCCGTTCAGTTTGAGGCTCCTGTCGATATTCCGCCGAAATCGAGGCTTCCCGAATTGCAGCTGCGGCTCCGTAACAGTCTCGTGCGGGTGAATGGCATCGCCTTGAATCAACGGGCCGACAACCCATTGGTCTACGTGATTCTCTTTCAACACGGGGTTGAGACCAAAGCGCGATACCAGATACGGATGTACATCCACAATCGACTCCAGGAGGAAATTGACCGAATCTCCGGCGAGGACACGTGAGCCGGACCGGTCAGGGCAGTGGCCCGCCACTCGGTTTGTCGTAGCCACAACGGTCTTCTGTCTCTGGTATTCCTCCGCATTGTTGCTACTGACGGGTCAGATTCCGGCTGCTGTCCGCGGATTCTGGTTCTGGGGCGCATACGGGTTCGGGGCAATTGTTGTTGTCGCTGTTGCGTTGCCTGCCGCACTCGCACTCCATGCGGTCGTGCAACTCCCATGCAGCGGCGGCCAATCAGAGGCGCGTGTTCGCCGGGAGCCGGCCACACTTCTCATCTCGATCTGTTTCCTCTGGTGGCCGGCGATATATGTGCAGGAACGACTCCTCGGATTCGGATTTCCGGGCATCAATTTCTTGATACCCATAGCTCTGTTTGCCGTCCTTCTGCACCGGAGGCGGCGGACCTCGCTCGTTGGATGGTTGCGGTTGGGCGGATTTGATTGGATCAGCTGGCTCGTGACCGGCGGAGTGATTGTCGTTTCCGGCGTGGCCCTGATCGGATGGTCTGCGCTGGGGGCCCAGCATCCGAGATCAGGCAAGCCAATTGCTCGGTGTTCCTCGTGCTCTCTGGGTTCCCAGTGCGATTGGGTTTGCCGTCTCCAATGCAATCGCAGAAGAAGTTATCTTTCGTGGGGCAATGTGGGACGGCCTCGGCAGCCGGCTTCCAAAGTGGAGTATCATTCTGATCACTGCCATGCTCTTTGCGGGGTTCCACCTCTACGGATTTCCGAGTGGTGGGATGGGCATGACTATGGTCTTTGTGTGGGGGATTGTTCTGGGCATCCTGAGGGCCCGAAGCGGAGGGATGCTCGTACCGATTGTCACGCACATCGGAGCTGATCTTGTGGTTTTCGTGATCCTTGCGATACAGGCGGCGGGAATTGGAGCGTAGACAGATGATGGGACAATCAACGAGCGGCAAACCGCTTGTAAACGAGTACCTGAAGTTTCTCGATGCCGGTGTCACACCCTTTCACGCCGCAGCGTCCGTTCGGCAATCACTCGCCGACCACGGTTTTGATGAGCTGCAGCTGGACGAACGCTGGGCGGTGAAGCCTGGTGGGAAGTACGTCGTGAGTCTCGGTGACGGCGCGCTGCTTGCCGTTCGGCTCGGTGAGCCGCTTGCGGAGACCGGGGCCACCGTCCTGGTAGCCCACACCGACAGTCCGGCACTCCAGGTGAAGGAGCGCGCGGTCTCCTGGCGAAAGGGTTACCTCGCTGTTCCGACCGAACTGTACGGGACTCCAATCATGTCCTCGTGGCTGGACAGAGATTTGGGGATTGCCGGACGGGCAATCACGCCCGACGGAGAGGGAATTCTGGTTGATTTGCCGATCCGGGTCGTGATACCAGATCTTGCAATTCACCTGAATCGGAAGGTGAATGAAGGTTACCACTACAACCCGCAGGACCACCTTGTTGCTCTGGCGGGAGTTCGAGCCAAGGCAGAGGATCAGGACAAAGGGGGCGAACTTACCGCAATACTGGCGGACATAATCGGCACATCTGATGACGAGATATGGGAGCATGAACTCTACCTCTATGATCCTCAGCCCGCTGCTCTTGCAGGTACCGACATGAGTTGTCGTTGCTGCCCGCATTGACAATCTGGCCGGCAGCTTTGCCTGCCTGCAGGCATTTCTAGCTGCTGAGACCAGTCGTCCGGTGATGTTGGTTCT
>DAOWMR010000479.1 GCA_030642995.1 Spirochaetales bacterium | reverse complement strand
TACTCATTCAGCCCGTATTCGCCCACGCACGCGGCCTGGATGGCACGTTTCGCGGGTCTTCGAGCCGTAGGAAGCGTTGATCACGACTCCATCGCGGCGGCGGATGAGATGATCGAGGCATGCCGGATTCTGAAGATCGGCAGCACCGTCGGCTGTGAGCTGCGGGTGGGCTTTGGGAACACACCATTCGGCGACAGCCGGCTGAACAATCCCGACTCAATCGGGATCGGCTACATGGTTGTGCACGGCGTTCCGCGCCCGCGGATTCCCGACGTGGCCGCATTCCTTGCTCCGCTTCAGCGCGAGCGGAATGAGCGGAACAAACGGCAGGTCTTGGCGCTGAATCATCTGCTCGCCGGGCTTTCCGCGCCGCCGGTCGCGTACGCCGACGTCGAGGCGAACTCCCTGAGTTCGGAAGGTGGGAGCATCACCGAGCGCCACATCCTGTTTACGGCCGCGACCAGCCTGATGCAATGGCTTGTTCCCGGCCGTACGCTTCGCACCTGGGTTGAAGATCATCTGTCCGGCGCCCTTGCCCCGCGTCTCCGCACATTCCTGGACGATGCCGAGAATCCGCACTATGCCTACGATCTGATCGGTATCCTCAAGAGTTCTTTCCTGCCGAGATTCTTCATCCAGCCGTCTCCGAGTGAGTGCATCCCCGTTGAACGGGTCGTAGCGTTCGCCAACGACGTAGGGGCGGTGCCTGCCTATGCCTATCTGGGGGACGTTGCAGAGTCTCCCACCGGCGACAAGCGGGCAGAAAACTACGAAGACGCCTTTCTGGATGACCTGATATTTGAACTCGGGAACATCGGTTTCAAGGCGGTGACCTACATGCCGCCGAGGAATACGCGGAAGCAGCTGCGGCGAGTCCGGCAACTGTGCCGGGAGAACAACCTCATGGAGATCAGCGGCGTGGACATCAATAGTTCGCGCCAGTCGTTCAATTGCCCTGAGATTGTCGAGCCGGAGTTCCGTCACCTGATTGACACGACGTGGGCCTTGATTGCCAACGAAAAGCTCTCGTCCATTGACCCGGCGCTCTCGCTCTTCGGGGGCGCGACAGATGCGCTCCACGTTGGTACATTACAAGACCAGATCAAGCGCTACTCCGAAATCGGCCGGGGAATTGACCCTGAGCATCCGGAGAACGCAGCGGCCGCTGCCGGGCTATAGGGATCGGCCGGCAGCGCCTGAAGGAGAACGGAAATGGTGAAATCATCAGTAACGAAGCGAGTACGCTGCCTGCTAAGGCGGGGAGTATTCATCCTCGTCCTCGGGGCGCTGGCCGTCGGTCCGATCGCGGCGCAGACGAGTGTTGGAATCATCCTGGGCGAGCCAACCGGGCTCTCGGCCAAGCAGTGGCTGGGCGAAGGGGCCTCTCTGGATTTGGCCGTCGCATGGTCGTTCATCGACACGGGATCATTCTACGCTCACTTCGACTACCAGCAGCACTTTGACGACCTGGACATCGACGAAGGGGATCTGCTCTGGTTCGTTGGAGGTGGCGTGAAGCTCAGTGTGGGCCAGCAGTTGAATCTGGGCATTCGAATCCCGATCGGGCTGGCTTACGAGTTTGCCGAAGTGCCGCTCGAGGTGTTCCTTGAGGCGGCCCCGGGAATGGATCTGTTTCCGGCCGTCCAGTTCAACGGCGGGGGCGGCATCGGGATCCGATACCGCCTCTGATCCAGGTTGTCCAAGGCCCGGCGTGCGCGGGAGCTACACTCCCTCCCTCGCTCGTCGCAGGAGTTCGTCCCCGGTTTGGACCGTGGTCACCGTGTGACCGGAGAGCGGAAGCAGCCGCTCATGAACGGCGTCGACAATCCACTCCTTCTGCGGGAAGAACTCTTCCTCCATCTCCGCGCCCGGCGTAATCCAGTTGCGGCTGCCGACAATCACCGGCGGTCCGTCCAGCTCGTCAAAGGCGATCTGGCTCACGTTGCCGGCAATCGTGTGAAGGTAGCTGCCACGCTCACAGGCATCTGAGGCAAGGACCAGTTTGCCGGTCTTGGCAAGGCTCGCCACAATGGGCGCCAGGTTGAGCGGCGCGATGAACCGGGCGTCGATCACCTCCGCCGACACGCCGTACTGTTCTTCGAGGACCTTCGCGGCTTCGAGAGCGACGTACAGGGTCGCGCCGACGGTAACGATGGTGAGGTCGGTACCTTGCCGGCGGACGGTAGGTTCGCCCTCGGGCACTTCGTAGTAGCCTTCCGGGACGCCGCCCGGTTCAAACTCCTCACCACGATCGTAGAGCCGCTGACTTTCAAAAAACACGACCGGATCAGTCCCGCAG
>DAOWMR010000159.1 GCA_030642995.1 Spirochaetales bacterium | reverse complement strand
CGTAACCCTTATGAATGATGAGCGTCGCGTCACCGCCGTCGTCAACGATGAGTTGCGGTCCGAGTCCGTTGCCGAAGTCCTGGGGCTCGGGAGGTGAACTCCCAGTAGGTTTCCAGGTCCTCACCCTTGTAGGCGAATACCGGCACGCCGCGCGGGTCGGCCGGTGTACCACCGTTGTCAGGCGGGCCAACGGCAACGGCCGCCGCCGCATGATCCTGCGTTGAGAAGATATTGCAACTCGCCCAGCGAACGTCGGCGCCGAGCTCCACCAGGGTCTCAATGAGGACCGCGGTCTGAATGGTCATGTGGAGGCTACCGGTGATCCGCACGCCTTTGAGGGGTTTCTGCGGCCCGTACTTCTCGCGGGTGGCCATGAGCCCGGGCATTTCCTTCTGGGCAATCTCCATCTCCTTGCGACCCCAGTCTGCAAGACTGATATCCGCGACCTTATATTCAAGTTTCTGATTAGTCTGAACACTGCTCATCTCATTCTCCTGATTTACCTGTCCTCGTTGATTGGTCCGGTCTTCAAAATACGGCCTCGCGAGTCACCCGCCAAGGGCGCCGTCAAATCAGCACCTCGCTGAGGTAGGCCTCACGCGCGCCGCCGAGGATGGCGCTCTCAAGTTCCTCAAGACTCCGGCGCCCGGCCGGCGGTTCAAGCTGCTCCGAGTGGAGCAGAAAGGTTGCGGCGGCGGCTGACGGAACGCCCGCCCGTTGTCGCCGATATCTCACCGAAGCTATGCCGCAGGCATGCTCCACAATGAAGTCAAGATCGCTCTCCTCAATAAGATCAATTCCCGTGAAGCCCTGTTCTCTAATCAACTCTACGAGCGATTCAATGGTCTCGCGATAGACAACAACATTCTTGATGGTTCGCTTGAGATATCGATAACTCCGCCGCCCGATTTCTTCGAATCCGTCCGGACTCACAACGTACAGGATATTTCGGTTGTTCACCTTCCGGATGGTGATGAATCCTTTCTGAGCAAGACGTTTGAGAATCGCGTTGGTCATACCCAACGACATTCCGATGATCCGCGCCAGGTCTCGCTGACGCACGTCCTCGGCATGGGCAAGATACCGGAGAACCTCCAGCTCGGGATCCGGAAGATGTGAGGAAATTGAAGCGTCAGTGTTTGGAGGTTCGTTATTCATGATGGGGTGGTGCAATGGAATTGTTAGGAGTTGCTATTGAAGAACTGGTATCGGCCGGGATCAGATCGTATATCGATCTCCTGGGACACGGAGAACGGACGCGCTCCCGTCAATTGTTCTCAGATGCGCTTCAGCTTTCGGCATTGATGGCTGGAGGACCGTCGGCCCGGATCTCGCCGCTACTCATCGCTGAAACGACAACCTCGACGAATGCCCGCCCGATGAGGTCGTGCATGATTCTCCTTACGCTCCGAAGCATCCTGGCAACACTCCTTGTGTTGAAAGCCTCCGCCTACTGGCGACGGGTTCCGGCGCTCGAGGAGCTTCAGACGAGTTGTGTCAAAGTTGCAGGGTGCGTGGGCGGACCTCCGGCCATGGAGCCGAGGCTGACCTGCGGTGAGACCCATGAAACCGATACAGCCTGCGGAGGCCGCCGAAACAATGCTCTCCCGACTATACCGGAACTGCCGGAACACTCGGTCCCTGCGATCTAGACCGATTGTTCAATCATCGAACAATATATCGCGGGGACCGGCTTGTACAAGGTCCAGAGCAAACGCACATCGATATCCACTGACGTGCTTGCGCAGACTGGAAGACCCAGTGGTTGTCCGGCTGAGGGTACTCAGCCCGCAGTGTGGCCTTCGGCCAACTGCTCGCAGGGCCTGCGGAGACGCACGTCTGGGTCTTCCCGTCTGCCGCACGCCCATCCCGCCAATGTGCTTCTGCCCTGCCAATGGTCGCGGACACGGGGGACAAAAGCCATGAGCGGATTGAGGTCAGGGAGTTCTACTCTAATCCAAGGGCTACCCGGAGGGCTGCCTCCAGTTGTCTCATCTTCGTCTCGCCGAGGGCTCCCACGTAATCCGTGAGAGCTGTCTTTACAATGCTCACTAATCCGTCGCAGTGTACGGCACTTGGATGTTTCAGTCCTTCGTCCGGCCCAACGTCTACTTGCGAGGCAAGTCCAATGTCCACCGAGTACACCGGAGCGCAGAGGAGCAGGGAGTCCGCCGCTTCTGTCTGGGTGGGAACCTGCAAAGTGACCATAGCAAGCTTCCGTGTGGTGGATTTTTCGTGCCGAGATCGGTGGGATCGCATTCACTCGCGCCCCACCGCCCAATCAGTGTTGGGCATGGGCGGATTGATCGGCCGGCATCAATTGGATAACATATCTGCATGTCCTTGCTGGACGATATCCGGGAGAAAATCGCCGGGCGGCAATACGAGTTCTCGAAGCATGCCTTGGATCAAACGATCATCCGCGACATCAGCGTGGCCGAGCTGGAACAGGTTATTTCCGGCCGTGGCGTGTATGAGGTGAAGAAATGAAAGAGACGATGATTGAAACTCAGGTGACCTACACCTTGGAGTATGACGGTAGATTCTTCCTCATTGAGCACGTGCCTGCACGCGTCTGCCGCGAAACGGGGGAGCAGTACTTCGCCCCGGAGACCGTGGAGCACCTTCAGGTGCTGATCAAGAGTAAGAAGACACCCGCAAGGGTCATGGAAACCCCAGTGTACGAGTACGCATGAGGAATGCCCAAGCGGTACTTGGAGATTGAGATTGGTGATCTGAAGAAGATGCATAGCGTTGTTGGGCAGTACGATCCACGCTGTCGATTTGCAGGTTTCCTCAGCTCCTGGTCACAGCACCCAGTTCTGGACAGTCAGGCCGGGAACACGGCGGAACTCGCGCTCGTTCTTGCTAACTACGATGAGCCCCGCAGATAGCGCGTGAGAAGCAATCAACGTATCGAGAGGACCGATTTGCATGCCGTCTCTTTCAAGTTGCCTTCGTACGCTGCCGTAGACCCGCGCCGCTGCCTGGTCGAAGTCCAAGATCCGGAACGGTACGAGAAATTCAAGCAATGCTATGCGGTTCCGATCTGGAAATGAACTCTTCCGCGCACCGTAGTTCAGTTCCGCGACGGTAATCGTCGACACAGCCAGCCCATCAATCGGAAACGACGTGATGCGCTCAAGTAGTAGCGTCGAACGGCGGCGAATGACGTCAATGCACACGTTCGTGTCCAGCAGATGAGTCAATCCATTCCCTTACGTTGTTCTGCAGAGCCCTGCGCGCGTGGTTCTGCCATGAAGTCATCCGTGAACTTCTGAAGGCTATCAGTGAACGTTGACCACTCATCGCCCCGAGGTATGAGCAGTACTACATCGTCGATCTTTTTGATAGAGACGGAGTCACCTGTAAAGGCGTACTCCTTCGGAAGACGCACCGCCTGGCTGCGTCCGTTCCTGAACAGCTTCGCTGTATCCATCGTTGGTCTCCTATTGTGGTATATACCAGAGTATATACCACCGAACACCTGAATGCAACTCATGCCGTCCCATCAGAATGCACAACTGGATTTCACTCGTACGTTTCCAATGCAAGGGCTACCCGGAGGGCTGCCTCCAGTTGTCTCATCTTTGTCTCGCCGAGGGCTCCCACGTAATCCGTGAGAGCTGTCTTTACAATGCTCAGTAATCCGTCGCAGTGTACGGCACTTGGATATTTCAGTCCTTCGTCCGGCCCAACGTCTACTTGCGAGGAAAGTCCAATGTCCACCGAGTACACCGGAGCGCAGATGACGGACGCGTACTTCGAGTCAATCAAGATCTGCCGACTTACGACCACGAAGGCTCGGCGCCGCTTCGGATCGGTCTTGCTCGGCTTCTTCACGAGGTAGATATCACCTCGCGTCATTCGTTGTCCTGATAATCAAGCACATCAAACACTTCATTGTTCAGCAGATCAGCGTTCCTATTGATGAGGTCCAGTTCTACCTTGTCACGTGCTTCCCGCCGGCGCAAGCGCAAGTACCGCCAGGTTGCTTCCTCAATAAGGGCCGAGCGGTTGTTCTCACTCGATTGAGAGGCGATCGCCTCGAGCAGCTCTTCTGAAAGAGTGACCGATGTCTTTACTTTCATACCACCAAGTATGTGGGCAAACACGAAGCGAATAGGCCGCGCTCAGGAATACGCTCCGGTAGGTTGCCACGTACCAATCGGCCTCCTCCGGGTGTGGAGTGATATGGCCTTCGCAAGACTGTCGCATGGCTCTACTACTCCTCGTCACAGGTGCCCACCTCCGTTGGATGTGCTTACGGCCCAGTAACCATCCATGACACCAAAGAAGCTATCGGCGATGATCCGGTGCTGGGGGCTGTTCGCCGGACGTTTCTTTGTGACCACGAACACCGGCTTCAACTGGAACAGCGCTGCGGTCAACGCGAGGCGGCTTCCGGCAATAGGCACTGCTCGCCCGGGAACCCGGAAGACAAGCGAGTCTGCCGCTTGTGTCTAGGCGGGAACCTGAAAAGTGACCATGCAATCCTCCGTGTGGTGATGTTCTTCACGAAGAGGCGCGAATACCGCACGATTGCAGGCGTGTCAATACTTATTACAGAGAACACAATTGAGTGCCGCTTGATGAAAAATCGGATTGGTTGCTGTGGCGATCCGATCAAGAGAACATTGAGCCACCAAGACCGGGCGTTGGCGCGCACGCAGATTCGTCGTAAACTGAAGCGTAGGAGACAAGAACATGCACACGTTCAACGTGATAGTCGAACGCGATCCTGACACGAACCTCCTGGTCGGTTCGATTCCGGGCTGGCCTGGAGCCCACAGCCAGGGAACTACGTACGACGAACTAGAGAAGAACCTCCGTGAAGTCATTGCGATGCTCCTCGAGGACGGCGACCCGAAGCTTGAGTCGGAGTTCGTTGGCCTTCAGACCATCCAGGTCGCATAGCCTGTGGGCTCGCTGCCGGTCCTGAAGCCGCGCGAAGTGGCCACGTTGCTGACACGTCTCGGCTTTCAGGAGGTGCGGCAGCACATAAGCGGACATGCATCGCGGGGCTGTTGTTGGCTTTCGTTGTGTACCCGATCTCGACTTATGCTTCTGTGTTGCTGAAAAGATCAGCTATCAGAGAGAGATACCGGTACTCGCGACGCTTGACGGGTGGCTACAACACATAGTTGGACAGAAGCGTCTCAGTCTCGAAGAGAAGTTCATGGTCACGGTCGAACCTGAACTCCACAAGGCCGTCGTGATGCATGCCCTCTACCATCCAAGAGAACACGAACATAGGGTCAGCGCGCTGTCGTGATGTAGGCTCAAAGTTACGGTTCAACTGCGAGTGCGGCAACAGTCGCCGAATCGTCTCAGGCTGAATGACCGACGGTGGTTCGCAGGCCTTTCCATGGTTCGATCTGCGCCAGGGTTTTGGCGAGTTTCTCTTCGGTCACCTCGGTGTCATAAGCTGCCTGAGCTCGAAGCCAATACCCATTTGACAGGCCGAAGAACCGACACAGGCGCAGATCGGTATCGGCTGTAACTGAACGCTTTCCGGCCACAATCTCTCCGATCCGCTGGGCGGGAACGTCGATTTCCTTTGAAAGCCGATACTGCGACAACCCCATCGGCGTCAGAAACTCCTCTCGCAGCAGCTCACCAGGTGTTATTGGTTTCAGTTTCGACATGGCATCTTCCCTCCGGACCTAATGGTAGTCCACGATCTCGACATCTTCTGCTCCAGCGGTCGACCAACGGAAGCACACCCGGAATTGGTCGTTCACTCGAACGCTGTGCTGCCCGGCTCGGCCACCCTTCAGCACCTTAAGCCGGTTTCCCGGCGGGACGCGAAGATCTTCAAGCCTGCCGGCAATCTGCAACTGACGAAGCTTTCGGCGTGCCACCGCTTCGATGTTCGCAAACCGCTTGACCCGCCGTCCATTGGCAAGCGCTTCAGTATCGGAACACCTGAAGGATATGATCATACAAGATAGTAACGGACCGCATGATTAACGTCAAGCGTGATGATTCAGAAACTCTCGAACCATATGGACGTTGTGAGCACGCGCTGCAGTTCCTCTCATAGCCGTAGTACTCGAGACCGGTATAGCCCGGATGAACAGCTGAATGGGGTGTAATGACGTGGTGCAACACGGAACGATTGTGGGGCATTCGGAATGGGCCGCTGTGGGGACATTCATCTCTAGATCGATGAGACCTGTATTGGCCTTGGACTATCCGCACCCTTCATTTCGGCCACGCAACAGCTGAGGTTCATGCGCACGATCCAAGTTCCGTCACTGCTACCACCCTGATCAGTCTTCGTATTGAGCACACTTCGGTGGCTGGAACGGACGCCTCTGGAATCAACCCACCAATTTCCGCGGTCTTGTCTGAAAACCCTGATCGACGAAGGCTGCACGATCCTCCTTGCCTAGGAGCCTGTCGGGCTGACAATCCGCTGTCATGAGCCGGAAGGAGCTGACGATGGTTCTGCTCCGTCGATGAGGGTCCTTTCTGTTCCCCCTCCGCCCTCGAAGTTCGGTTTGCGGCCTTCGTTGGGCGGCAATGATGAGG
>DAOWMR010000034.1 GCA_030642995.1 Spirochaetales bacterium | reverse complement strand
CGGGTTCCCGAAATTTCACACCAACGTCGGCGGGATATCCCATCGGATCGGTCAGCTGACGGAGGGAATCCACCACCGCATGTTCAAAGTCGTTTGCCGGGTCTTCACTGCCCTCGGTCAGAATTCCATCGTTCAGATGGACTCGAATTCGAACCTTCTTCTGAAGATTGAAGATACCGCCCTTCTCTGTTTCCAGGACCTCCACGTCAAACTCATCACGTTCCAAACCAAGAGCATCAACGGCAAGATCTATGGCTTCTTTCTCCGTCTTTCCTTCAAATTCCTGATACACTATCACTCTCCGTGCCGGTCATCGCTTTCCTTTCTTTGGTCGCTTGTTCTGTGGCGGGGGCGCGTCCGGTTTTTTGACCTTGTTGTAATAGTATTGTTGTCCGGCTGTGATCACATTGGAGAAAATCCAGTAGACGAGAAGTCCGGACGGAACATTATAGAGGATGAAGAAGAAAACGGCGGGTAGACCATACTTCATCATATTCATCTGCGCATTTGATTGATTGGCCTGCGGGGTCTGCGTCAGACTCGTGGAAATCAGCTGGGTTGCGATGAAGATGAGCGGGAGTCCGCGCAATATTGCCGGCCACCCGATCATCGGAATCATAAAACCGAAATCATAGATGATATCCGGCGCGGAAAGATCAACGATCCAACCCGGAATAAAGACCGCCCCCCGAAGATCAAAGTGATTATTGAACAGCCCGTACATGGCCAGGAAAAACGGAAACTGTGCGAGCATCGGAAGACACCCACCCAGCGGACTCACCCCCTCTTTCTTGTAGAGGGCGGCCATCTCTGTGTTCACCTTCTGCTTGTCGTCCCCGTACTTGTCGCGAAGCTCCTGGATTTTCGGGTTTATCCCTTGCATTCGAGCCGTGGACTGATAGCTCTTGCGCATCAGGGGCCAGAGGATCAGCTTTACGATGATCGTTGTGATGATGATCGCCACACCGTAGTTCGGGATCAATCGATAGATCACCTGGAGAAGCCACTTCAGGATATTCTCAAGCCACCCGAGCAGCGCGCGCGATTCCATGGCCTTACCCAGGTTCAGGTCTTGCCGGAGCCACGCATTGTCTTCCGCATTGTCGTACCGATCCAGTTCACGCTGAGTCTTGGGTCCAACATAGAACTGGTAGCTGTCTTCAACCAACGAGGCGCTCATAACCGGCCGGGAAATGTAGAGCTGAGACCCGACTGGAAGTCCTTCCCGTGGCTCCTGCGCGAGAACCGTGGTGAGCTCACGATTGTCGGTAAGGGCAATAACCGTGAAATACTTTCCGCCGAGCGCAACCCAGTTCACCCGATCGGTCGTGATTTCAGGTTTCCCCGGCTTGACCTTCGGACTATCGCGTTTCCCTTCATCGTAGATGAGATAGCGTCGGAATTCAGTTCGCTGATCCAATTTCTCAAAGACCGGTCCAAACTGCGGTCCGTAGCCAATTGTATATGCCAGACCGTTGAAGTTGAGCGGTACCACAGCATTCGCGCTGTTACGGACTTCAACGTCCAACTGAAACAGGTACTCTCCCGGTTGGACGGTATAACGCTTGGTGATTCGAAACGGCTCGTCCTCCCGCCCGACAACGTAGAAGTCCCGATAGAACTCGTAGACATTCTGGCTCTGTTGTTGAAGCACAAACAATGCTTCCACCGGCGGTGTCGTGTAATCTCCGAAGTGAAGGGTAAAGGCTCGCTGGTTATCCGCTCCGGTGAAAAGCATATCTACCGGTTCGCCTTTGTCCAGGTGGTCAAGAAGTTTGTACGACGAAACGCTCCCGCCCACCGGATCCAGGGTCACCTCAATGAGGTCGTTGATATAGGTGCGCGTTTGGCGATTGATATCGTCCTGCGGTACCGGAACGACCGCGCCGGTCGGCGCAGCCACGGCAGGAACATCAACAGCCGGTTGTACGACGATATCAGTCGTGGGGTCTGTAGTCTGAAACTGTTCAGTTGCCGCCGCTTCCTCTTGTGCCAGGGCGGCAGCCTCGGCCGCGGCCACCTCCTCAGGGCTGGGTCGCGAAAGGAGACTCTGAATAGAGAATCCAATGGTAATGACAACAACTGAAAGAATGACCGCGAGCAGGGTTTTGCGATCCATTACGTCTCCTGAAGCGACGTCTTGTTAACGTCAATTTTGTTCTGAGGGCGTGTTGCGAAGCAGATGTTCGCGTGATAGCAGTTGCAGCAATTGCTCATGTCGATCAGCATAACGATAGTCACCTGGATAGCAGACGATTGCAAAATCAAAGCCTGCCACGATACGTTCCTTGACAGACCGAAACGCTTCCTTGCCAAGCCGTTTGGATCGATTTCGGTCAACGGCGTTCTTGTGGCCCCGCACAGGTATCACAACAAGACGGGAAACGCCGGTCCCGTTCAAGGCATAGGCAAGGCGCATGCCTTTACAGGTCGCCGTCTTCCCAACTCGAAAGACCCTGTCTATCTCTCGCCGGGTTCGCAGTCGCTCCCGCTTAGTAAGGCTTCTTCTCATTGGCGACGGACAGCTTCGTTCTGCCTTTGGCCCGTCGCCTGCTCAGCACGCGCCGACCACCCCGGGTTTTCATGCGGGCTCGAAAACCGAGCTTTCGGTTCCTCTTGCGCCTGCTGGGTTGATAGGTCCGCTTCATATATCAGTCTCCTGTAAGAGAATCAGAATGCCACAATCAAGTCACTTACAATACAAAATGGCCTATTCGATGTCAAACATCGCGCTCTTCTGATTCCCTCTCCTCATCGAGCGCCTGCCGTAGGCGGTCCAACGTTCCGCGGAGATCGGAATCATCGATCCGTTCGAGTGCCTGCCTCTCATCTGCCGAGGGTGGCATGAGGGGCGGGGGCGGTCCCTGGTCGAGGCCCTCGCCGCTGTCGGTATCAGCTGCGCGCCCGGCATTACTCTGTGCCGCGGCACGGTCCCCAGCCACGCGGATGTGCAGTCCGGTAATCGCCAGTTCGGGGTATCGCGCCTTCAGTTGCCGCAGAATCCGCGCCTGAGACATCATGACCATCTGCACCCAGCCAGGATGATCGGCTTCAACGATGAGAGCAGAGCCACGAATATCCACCGGTTCCGCATGATCTGCAATCCGGTCACCGACGATTTGCCTCCACCCGCGGAACAGCCCGATGTATGGTGCTCCGTCCGAGCGACCAATTCGGTCCAGGAACTGCTGGAGGAGATCGTCAACTTTGCGCACTCAGTCTACCTCCATCCACGCGATAGGTCAGTGTTGAATCAGCTCTGAATCCAGCATACTGCTCATCGGGCAGAAAGGTGAAGAACGCCTGTTCGTAATCCGGAAGAGCCTCCATGAAACGGGCCCGTCGCCCGGGATCCAACTCAAGAAGGACGTCATCCAACAGAAGCACGGGCAGGGGGCCCGTGGCCTGTCTCACAAACTGTGCCTGAGCCACCCGCAGAATCAGCGACACCAAGCGGAGTTGTCCGGTTGACGCGGTGTTGGTGAGCAACGAATCACCAAACTGGTACACAAACCGATCGCGATGCGGCCCGCTGGTAGTTGTAGCCATCCGAAGGTCATTCTCTCTCCGGTTACGGATTTCATCGTGCGGAGCATCAGATCGCCAGGACGCCCGATAGATCAATTGAAACTTCTCACTACTACCAAAGACTGTTCCAAAGAGTTCTCCGAGAACTTCCGAGAATCGGGAGCTCATATCGCGTCGCCGATGAACGATTGGAATGCCGGTTTCGACAAGCTGCTGATCAAGCGCGTCAAGCACCGTGAATTGACCGGACTTCAATACGGCGTTCCGGGATCGTAAGACTCGATTATACAGTCGTAAGGAATCCAGATAGTCCCGATCAACGAGCGAGAGCGTCTGATTCATGAACCAGCGTTGCATCTCAGGCGCACCGGTGACAAAACCGATGTCGTCGTGACAAAAAACAATGCACGGGACATTGGAAACAATCTCCTTCCGGTCGGAGACTGGTTTGCCGTTCAACTCAATAGTTTTCTTCCGTCCAGCTTGTTTGATGACAATTCGGTGTGTTTCGTCCGCGCGATCAAAAACGGCCTCCACCGCCAGATCATCTTCACCATGCCGTATGAGTGTGTCGTCTCGTCGTGTCCGAAAAGAAGAGCCGTAACAAGTGAAATACACGGCCTCGAGGAAGTTTGTCTTGCCCTGTCCATTCTCACCAACCAGAAACACATCTCTCGCATTCGTTTCAATGGTCGTATCGTCAAGATTGCGAAAGTGATAGAGACGAACACTCGTAAAGGACACGTTCAATCAAGCTGCATCGGCATCACAATGTGAAAGTAGTCGGTTTCAGGTTCCGGATTGATGGTGATTGCTTTGTTGCTCTCGGTGAAGTGCATGGTGATGTTCTCCGATTCCACCACGCGCAAGGGTTCAGCCAGGTAGGTATAGTTCATGGCAAGTGTCATTTCAGGACCCTGGTACTCGCATGAGATTTCCTCAGTTGCCTGTCCAATCTCCGATTCGTCCGATCGAAGCGTTATCGCGTCCTCTTTGACCGTGAGATATATTCGCCGGGATTTTTCGACGAGAAGACTCACGCGTTTGAGTGCCTCCTGCAATTCATCCCGTTTCACCAACAGGTGATACTCCTGGTTCTCGGGAATGACCCGCTGGTAATTGGGAAACTGCCCCTCGATGAGGGCGGATGATACGCGTTGGTTGTCAAAATGAACAAAAATGCTCTTTTCCGCCACGGCAAGACGAACGGTCCCTTCACCCGACGCGAGTTTGCGGATCAGGTTCAGAATCTTCGGCGGCACAATGACACCGGCAAAATCAGGGAGTTGCGTTTCCACAGATCGACCAATGTAGGAAAGGCGCCGGCCGTCGGTAGCGACCATAACCAGCTGACCCTCGATATTCTCGAGATAAACGCCGTTCATGAAGTACCGGGTCTCATCATCCGATACCGCAAAAACAGTCTGTCCGATCATATCGATCAAATCTGCCTGAGGAAACTCAAAAAACGATTCCACCGGGGCCAATTGCAGTTCAGGAAACTTATCGGATGCAATGCTTTTCAATCTGAAATCGATCTTCTTGAAAAGAGGGCGAATGACAAACCTGTTGCTGTCTTCCTGCTCAAACTCAACATCCCCGGACGGAAGACTCCGAAGAATCCCCAGGAACTTGTCGCAGTAAACGGTGGTACTTCCTTCCGCAGCAACATCTACCGGAATGGTAGTCTCAAAACCGACTTTCAGATCCGTCGCTCGTATTGTGAGTTCCTTGTTCTCTGCGTGGATGAGAACATTTGACAGAATAGATAATGCGTTTCGCGACGAGATGATTTCCTGAGCTATGGTGATTTCTTTGAGAATGACATCTCGCTCACAGGTGAATTTCATTCATGCCTCCGTCTAGTCCTATCATACTATATATAAAAGAAAGAAGTGGTAGTAGTAGGCTCCCGTAACAAGTGGATAACAAGATATATTCTTTTCCTATAAAGAATTATTGCTTGGAAAAGAGGTGGAAAACCGGCCGTGTGTATCCACACTATCCACAGGGAAAGGCGCTTTCCACAGATACTCCTCAATTGATCCTCGTATCGTCCCCACATGATCCACAGACACGCTAGCGGACGGTACTCTGGTCTTTGATAGATCTGATGAGGTATTGGATTGTGGGTTCCAACGTTGGATCCGTTCGCATTCGCGCATCAATTCTCTGACACGCGTGCATGACCGTGGTGTGATCTCGTCCGCCGAATTCCAGACCAACTTCCGTCGTTGAGTATTCGGTGATGTCCCGGGCTATGTACATGGCAACCTGACGCGGGAATGCGACAACTCGGGTTCTTTTTTTGCTCTTCAATTCCTGGCTTGAGAGGTTGAAATAGTCGGCAACCGTTCTCTGAATCAAGTCCATGGTGATATTGGTCTGTTTTGGAGATGCAAACATATCTTTCAGTTGTTGGCGTGTGATTTCGGCGGTGATGTTCTTGTTCACCAGCTCGGCATAGGCTACGAGTTTGGTGAGCGCGGCCTCTATGTCTCGAACGTTGGTTGTGACATTGTTACAGATCAGACTGATAGCTTCTTCGGGGATAGTAAGAGTAAGTTGCTCAATTTTCTTGTTGAGGATGGCATGCCTCGTTTCATAGCTTGGCGGTTGCAGATCGACATTAAGACCGCGTTCAAAGCGACTGCGGAGCCTGTCGGTGAGATCTCGAAGTTCTGAGACCGGACGATCACAGGTGAAGACCATTTGCTTATTGGCGTCGTACAGGGCGTTGAACGTGTGAAACAGTTCTTCCTGAGTTTCCGTTTTTTTCTGAAGGAAGTGAATATCGTCAATGAGGAGAACGTCAGCATATCGATACTTGTTCTTGAACCTCTGGGTGTTCTTCTCTCGAATTGCCTGGATAAATTCCGTTGTGAAGCTCTCTGCCGTGACGTAGACAACTTTTATGTTATCCAGATCTTTGTGAACGGCATTGCCGATGGCTTGAACGAGGTGAGTTTTCCCGAGGCCGACCCCGCCATAGATCAGGCACGGGTTGTACGCGGTGCCCGGATTCTTTGCGATAGCCATGGCGGCGTTGGCCGCGAAGCTGTTGTTCTGTCCAATAACGAAATTGACAAAGGTATATTCGCGGTTGAGAGATCCGTGAGGACGCTTGGTTCGGCGGCGTTGCGCCTCAGCTGGAGGATTCGGAACCTTTGTCCTGGCATTCTTATGGCCGTTGGTTCCGGAATCTTTGATTGCGGAAGTTTCCAGTTTGTGAACTTCAAACTCAATGGCAAGTTTGTTTCCCGACAATTCAAAGAGCTTCTCTTCTATAGACGAGAGGTAGCGCTGTTTGACCTGGTCGCGATAGAATGACGAAGGAACACTCACTACCAGACGGGAGTCGTCGGATCGGAGATAGGATATACGATTGAACCACATCGTAAATTCTTGCTCTGAAAGCTCTTCCTGGAATTGGTTTAAAGCTTCGGTCCAAAATATGCCGTACCCGCTATCTACCACAGCCATACAAGCCCCACTTATTCACAGGTTATCCACATGTTTTCCAATCAGGTGTTCAAGACGGATCGCTGGGACAGAGATCCGTCGGAGATTGATGGTACCACAATTATCCTCGGGTGATAGCCCCCAAAGTGCTATTTCTGAAGAACTTCTGTGCTTTTTGGCGTCTGAAGAAAAGATATCCACGGACTATGTCTTGATACCACCACGAATTGGTACGTTATGCGATTGATTATCCACAGGTTATCCACAAATAAGTACCAGTCGGACGACCGGGTAATCACAACCTTTACCTGAAGGGCTCTTCTCGGTATACTTAAGGCACGCCCCAGCCGGTGTTTATGGCCGGTCTCAAGAGCGTGTCTGGACCAAATATGAAAGAACAATACTCAGCCGAAAGCATTCAGGTTCTAAAAGGGTTGGATCCCGTCAGGAAACGACCCGGCATGTACATTGGCTCCACCGGACCGGAGGGGCTTCACCATCTCGTGTATGAAGTCGTTGACAACAGTATTGACGAAGCCCTGGCGGGCGAATGCTCAACGATCAGTGTAACACTGGATAAGGACGACATCGTGACCGTTCAGGATGACGGCCGGGGTATACCGGTTGCCGTCCATGTCGGCGAGAATGTCAGCGCGCTTGAGCTGGTCATGACGCGGCTTCATGCCGGGGGCAAGTTCGACAAGAAGAGCTACAAGGTTTCCGGGGGCCTGCACGGCGTGGGTGTATCGGTTGTGAATGCGTTGTCCGAGTGGTGTGAAGCGATCATCCATGTTGACGGCACCGTTCATACCCAGCGTTATCGTCGAGGCATCGCCGATGGACCGGTTGTTGCGAGCGGCAAGACCGATATCCGCGGAACGATCATTCGTTTCCGTCCCGACACGAAAATTTTCGACTCAACAATATTCAATTACGACACGCTCTCAAATCGACTTCGGGAACTGGCGTTCCTCAATAAGGGTATCCTGATAACGATTTATGACAATCGGTTGCCGACGCCCAAGAGCCACGAGTTCCGTTTTGAAGGCGGGGTGAAGGAGTTCGTTCGGTTCCTCAACAAGAACAAAACGACGATCAACAAGGAACCAATCTATTTTGAGAGAGAACGCGACGACGTTCTCGTTGAAGTGGCCATGGAGTATAACGACGGCTATAGCGAGGCGATGTTCTCATTTGTGAACAATATCAACACCCGTGAAGGCGGGACCCATCTCATCGGATTCAAGAGTGCACTGACCCGTACGTTTAACGATTTCCTCAAACGATCAAAGCACGCGAAAAAGCTGGACGAGAGTCTCTCCGGCGACGACGTTCGTGAAGGCTTGACGGCCGTCCTCTCCGTGAAGGTCCCGGAGCCGCAGTTTGAGGGACAGACAAAGGGCAAGCTTGGGAATTCGGAAGTGAAGGGAATTGTTGAGTCCATCGTGAACGAAGCGCTTACCGCCTACTTCGACAAGTATCCCAAGGAGGTTTCCCGGATTCTGGAGAAGACGGTCCTGGCGGCCAAAGCCCGCGAGGCGGCTCGCCGGGCTCGTGAACTGACCCGGCGGAAGAGCTTTCTGGAATCGGCCGGACTGCCCGGGAAACTTGCCGATTGCTCGGAGCGGGATCCGCGAAAATGCGAGGTCTACATTGTCGAGGGAGATTCGGCCGGCGGTAGCGCGAAGCAGGGGCGCGACAGACAGTTCCAGGCGATCCTCCCGCTCTGGGGCAAAATGCTCAACGTTGAGAAAACGCGTGAGGAGAAGGTCCTGGCCAACGAGAAATTGCAGCCTATTATTGCGGCCCTCGGTACCGGCGTCGGAACTGACTTTGACCTTTCCAAGTTGCGTTATCACCACGTCATCGTCATGGCGGATGCGGACGTGGACGGTTCGCACATTCGAACTCTGCTGCTCACATTCTTCTTTCGATACATGACAGAGCTCGTGGAGAACGGGCACGTTTACCTTGCCATGCCTCCATTGTACAGGGTCAGTCTCGGAAAGGATGTTCGCTACGCGTACGACGAGGACGATCGCAACCGTATCGTTGCGGACATGAACGGCGATTCGGCCAAGATCAACATTCAGCGGTACAAAGGACTCGGGGAAATGAACCCTGAGCAGCTCTGGAGCACCACTATGGATCCGGAAGGCCGTCGTATGATGCAGGTTCAGTTGGAAGACGCGGTGGAAGCCGACGATGTGTTCACTACTCTGATGGGCGAACAAGTTGCACCACGGCGTGAATTCATTGAGAAAAACGCGCTCGCGGTCAGCAATCTGGACGTCTAGCACGACCGTGTCCCAGAAGGAGACAGTGAATGTCTGATGCCCGGGTCATCCCGATAGCCATCGAAGACGAAGTCAAGCAGAGCTATCTCACCTACGCAATGTCCGTCATCGTCAGTCGGGCTCTTCCCGATGTCCGGGACGGATTGAAGCCGGTCCACCGCCGCATTCTCTACGGGATGAGCGAGATGGGGCTTCGGAGCGATCAGCCACCAAAGAAATGCGCCCGGATCGTTGGCGACGTGATGGGCCGGTATCACCCCCACGGCGATCAGAGCATCTATGACGCTCTTGTGCGGCTTGCGCAGGATTTCAGCATGCGCTACCCGATGGTCCGAGGGCAGGGCAATTTCGGATCGGTCGACGGGGATCCGCCGGCTGCCATGCGATACACCGAGGCACGTCTTCAGAAAGTCTCGGAAGAGATGCTCCGCGACATCAAGAAGGACACGGTTGATTTCGTCCCGAATTATGACGACTCCATGCAAGAGCCAGCCGTTCTTCCGGCCTCCATTCCCTATTTGTTGTGCATCGGCGCCACCGGTATCGCCGTTGGGATGGCAACCAATATTCCGCCTCACAACATGGTGGAAGTAGCGCAGGCGATTTCAGCCTTCATAGATAATCCGGAGATCTCTATTGAAGGGCTCGCGGAATACGTCAAGGGCCCTGACTTTCCGACCGGAGGGACAATCTACGGTCTCAACGGAATCAAGGAGGCCTTCACTACCGGCCGTGGCCGTATCACCGTGCGGTCTCGATTCACGCTTGAGACCACCAAGAACGGAAAGGACGTGATCATCGTCCATGAAATTCCGTACATGGTGAATAAAGCCAGCCTGGTGATGCGGATTGCCGATCTCGTGCACGAGCGCAAGTTGGATGGGATCAGTGATCTCCGCGACGAGAGCGACCGTAACGGGATGCGAATCGTCATTGAGCTCAAACGCGGCGCCAGTCCAAAAGTCGTTCTGAACCATCTCTTCAGCCACACTCAAATGCAGGCGAACTTCAACGTTAACGCGCTGGCCCTGGTTAACGGCCGGCCCGAAGTGCTGACACTGAAGGACATGATCAGCCACTTCGTTAAGCACCGTCGCGAGGTTGTGACCAGACGGACGAAGTTTGATCTGGATAAGGCCGAGAAGCGCGCACACATCCTCGAGGGCTTGAAGGTTGCCCTTGATAACATTGACGAGGTCATTCGCATCATAAAGGAATCGCCGACCGTCGATGCTGCCCGCACGAATCTGATGAAGCGATTTGAGTTCAGCGAGATCCAGGCAACCGAAATCCTGAACATGCGATTGCAGAAACTGACCTCACTGGAGACACAGAAGATTCTTGATGAATTGGCGGAAACGCTCAAGCTCATTGCGGAACTCAAAGCTCTCCTGGCCAGCGAGCGGAAGATCCTGGATGTCGTGAAGACCGAGACCCTGGATCTTGCAGATCGATTTGGCGATGCCCGGAGAACGGATATCGTTCCCGATGAAGTTGAGAAGCTCGACATTGAGGATCTCATTCAGCGGGAGGACATGGTCGTCCTGATTTCCAACCGGGGCTACGCAAAGCGCGTTCCATACAGCGCCTACCGAACCCAGGGTCGGGGCGGCAAAGGATCAATGAGCAGTCGCCTGATGGACGATGATTTCATTGATCATCTGTTTATCGGTAGTACGCATGACTACGTGCTTTTCGTTTCGAGCGCGGGCAAGGCCTACTACCTGAGGATTCACGAGATTCCCGAGGGGACCCGGTACGCGAAAGGTACTCATGTTCGTTCGCTCCTCCAGATTTCAGCGGACGAAGAAATCACGGCAGTGGTGTCGTTCAAGGAATTTTCCGCCGACACCCACCTCTTCCTGGCCACAATGCGCGGGATTGTGAAGAAGGTGACCACGAACCAGTTCTCCAACGCGAAGACCCGAGGAATCATTGCGATCAAGCTGGACGAAGGCGATCATCTCCGCGAGGCGTTACTCACCTCCGGCTCGGATGAGCTGTTTCTCGCGACCCGACACGGCAGGGGTCTTCGGTTCACCGAGAACTCGGTTCGTGCAATGGGGAGAGCGAGTCGCGGTGTGATAGGAATAAAATTGGGCAAGGGCGATGAGCTCGCGGGCGTCATGGCTCTCACCGAGGGCGAGGATATGCTGATCGTCACCGAGTTTGGCTATGGTAAGCGGACCCGGTATGATGAGTTCCACGCCCACGGACGTGGTACCAGGGGCCAGATTGCCTACGGCATCAGCGAGAAGACCGGGGAACTGGTCTCCGTTTTGTCGGTTCCCGACGACGGCCAGATTGTTGCAATCACCTCACAGGGCCAGACCATCAAAATGGATGTCTCCGGCATTGCAACCCAGTCGCGGAGTGCGACGGGCGTTCGCGTGGTGGACATTGACAAACCGGATTTCGTAGTGGGTGTTGGCCGGAACTCAAACGAAGACGAGGAGTAGGCGGCTCGGGTACTCCCGAGAGGTCTCGGAGCGGATTGTTTCACGTGAAACATTTGAATTACCAGCGATGACACTACTGGAACCGACGGGCCGGGCGCATGTTGAGGTTGTTGTTCGAAGATCGCGGTTCATCGGTTATGGCGTTCCTGCCACGACGGCCGACGAGGCCGACCGCAAACTCAAGCAGATAAAAGGCCGGCACCTCGACGCAAGCCACGTTGTCCACGCCTATCTTGTGGGCGCCCCGGTACGCGAGATAGGTTCGTTGAGCGACGCCGGAGAGCCGAAGGGCACCGCCGGCCGGCCGGTCATGGAGATCCTTCGAGGAAGGGGAATCCGAAACGCAATGATTGTCGTTGTCCGCTACTTCGGCGGCGTGAAACTGGGCACCGGGGGTCTGGTTCATGCGTACGGGGACGCCGCGCGCGGGGTTCTCCAGAAGATGCCGGTACGGCCGTTAGTCATCCGTGAACGTCTGATTGTGCTCACCGACTATGCGCGTCACGAACCACTTTGTCGAGCGCTGGTGGATTTTGGAGCCGAAATCCT
>DAOWMR010000109.1 GCA_030642995.1 Spirochaetales bacterium | reverse complement strand
TTCTTTCGCCGAGTTCCGTCAACTGCTCGTGGCATGGTTATCTATCTCCTGTAAATGCAGTGCTATCCGTATGGCAAGAGGACACGGGCGCGCTTCGCTTCGGGATCACTCAAGAGTCCAGCTTTGCGCAGATTGCGTTTTCGCTTGGCGCTTTTTTTCGTCAGAATATGACGGAGGCCCTGCTTCTTATACTTGATCTTGCCGTTTGCCGTTTTCTTGTAGCGCTTCGCGGCGCTTCGTCGCGTTTTCATTTTCGGCATGTTGTTCTCCGATGGCTGTTGATGAGGATCTACTTCTTCGTCTTGGTGCTGATAATCATTGACATGAACCGTCCTTCCATAGCGGGCTGGCGATCCACCGTTACTTCACGATCAAGAAGATCAAGGACCTTGAACAGTACGGCCCGACCGCGGTCGGTGTGCGCAAGTTCCCTGCCCCGGAAGCGGATGGTGACTTTCACCTTCGCTCCCTTGTCCAGGAAGTCCCGAACGTGCTTCGTTTTGAACTCAAGATCGTGAGTGTCAATCTTCGGCTGCATACGGATTTCTTTCAGTTCCTGCAGCTTCTGCTTCTTCTTGTTCTCCCGATTCTTCTTTTCAAGCTCAAACTTGTACTTGCCGTAATCGAGGATTTTGCAGACAGGAGGATCGGCGTTGGGAGCAATCTCCACGAGATCAAGTCCCTTGTCGTCCGCCAACTCCTTTGCCTTCAGGGTAGGTACAACCCCGAGCTGATTTCCCTCGTCGTCAATGAGGCGCACCTCACGAACACGGATCACATCGTTGATCCGCAGATCTTTCGTAGCCAATCAACCTCCTCGCGTACAGTGTTTTATGGAAGATAAACGATATCATTCGGCAGGTAAAGAGTCAAACGATGGGAGCATCCGGCGTAGAGCCCTTGAGCAGGAAACAGCACTCGGTGGCCAGCAAGTTGGCCGTCTTCGGTGAGATGCGTCGATTATGTCTCATATCGATCGTCGAAATGATCGGGATTGCCATTTCGCGGCACAACTGGACGAAATCCCGGCGCGTGCAGAAATGAATATTGGGTGTATCGTACCACTGATAGGGAATATCCCGATTAACCGGCATTCGGCCCCATACCAGGAGCTGCATTCTATTCACCAGGTTGCCGAAGTTCGGGAAGTTCACGATTGCCGTCCGGCCCACTCGAACCATTTCCCGGATAAGCTGGACCGGTTGGTGTACCACCTGCAATGTCTCGTTCATGATCACATAGTCGTAGCTGCCTGAACCGTACTCCTTGAGTCCCTCGTCCAGGTTCCCCTGGAACACGCTGATTCCCTTTTTCAGGCACTCCCGAATCATCGATTCCTCGATGTCTACTCCCCTGACTGTTGCGTTGCGAGTGTCGCGCAACAGCTGCAGCAGCTCTCCGTTTCCGCAGCCGAGATCCAGGACCGAAGAGCCTGGTTCTATCAGACGAGCGATCTCCTCATAGCTGAAATGTTCAGCGCGTCGATTGAACATCGGTGTACACCGTCTCCAGAAATGATGAGATCATCGGCCCCTGGCGGTCGGTCTCCAGGAGGAAGGAATCGTGTCCGAACGGACAGTCAATCTCCACATAGCTCACGTCTTTCTCCTGTCGCATGAGTGCAACCACCATCTCCTTGCTTTGATAGGAGGGGTAGAGCCAGTCGGAAGTGAAACTGACTACGAGGAACTTGCTGCGGCAGTCGGTGAACGCCGCGTCCAAGCCGCCGTACTTTCCGCCGAGATCGAAGTAGTCGATCGCCTTGGAGAGATAGATGTAGGTGTTGGCGTCAAATCGATCCACGAATGTTCCGCCCTTGTACTCCAGGTAGCTCTCAACCTCGAACTGGTCGTTGAAGTCAAAACCAAAACCCGCGCGTTCCTGCAGGCGCCTCCCGAACCGCTCGTGCATGGCCCTGTCGGAGAGATAGGTGATGTGACCTACCATGCGAGCTATGGACAGACCGCGGTCGGGGGTGTTCCCACCGTAATAGTCTCCACCGTTCCAGAGCGGATCGGACATGATTGCATTTCGGCCCACCGCATTGAACGCAATGCCTTGCGCGTTCAGCCGTGCCGTGGAGGCAAGAACAATTGCGCCGGCGACGTTGTTCGGATAGCTTACCGACCACTGGATTGCCTGCATCCCGCCCATTGATCCACCGGCCACCGCAAGCAAACGATCAATCCCGAGATGCGAGATCAGTCTCTGCTGCGCGGTCACCATGTCCTGCATGGTGACGACCGGGAAGGTCAAACCGTACGGCCGGCCCGTATCCGGATTCGTTGAACCGGGGCCGGTGGAGCCCCGGCATCCACCGAGCACATTGGAACAGATGACGTAGTACTGATCCGTGTCAAACGCCTTTCCGGGGCCAATCATGGAGTCCCACCAGCCGGGGTGGGCATCGTCAGGGCTATGGTAGCCGGCTGCATGTGCGTCACCGCTGAAGGCATGCAGCAGGAGTATCGCATTCTGCCGATGTTCATCGAGATTTCCGTAGGTTTCGTACCGGATGGTCACCGGGCCGAGTGTGCGGCCGCACTCAAGGACAAGCAGGTCGCTCTCCGTGCCGAACACGTAGTCGCGAGGGGTGACAATGAGTGCGTTCGGCGGAGCCATGACGGTTGTCTAGTCCATCGCGGCAGCGCTGTCAATCCCCGACATCCGCCCAACATTGCTTTGACCAACCCGATTGTGATAGCTTCACGTAACACATGCACCTCTTTCTGATTGCAGCTGCACCGCTATCGTTTGTCTATGCACTGATTCTGCGCGATGAGGCAGGGGAGGCGTCGTCGCTGGTCGGAGCCTCCGCGCTGCGCGGGATGCTTGCCTATCTGCTGGAACTGGCAATCCTCTTGTTCCTGGGGCGATTCGTATCGCGGGGCTACAGCGGCTGGGGCGCCTATTTCTCCAGCGCGCTCTACGATTTCGGCATACCCGTCCTCGGGACATTTCTGCTCTATCTCTGGTTCACGCCGGACGTGAGGGGCCTCTCCGCACGGGAACGTCGCCTGGGCCTGCTGTCGTTCCTTGCGGGTGCAATCACCCTCGCCGGGTTCACGGACATCTTCCTGCGCGCGGAGTACTTCGGCGTGTACGAGTTATTTCTGTTGCCGGCCCTCCGGGTCGCGGCGATGCTTCTGATACCCGTTTTCTACCGCCTGTTCGTGGAGGAAACTTACTGGACGCGCAGTTTCTACATCGCCGCCATCGTGGCGCTCCCTTTCCTCTTCGCCGGTGTATTTTTCCTGGTGGTGCTCAACATCTTTGTTGCCGCCCTCCTGGCGACCGCCGCCGGGTTTTGCGGTGCTTGGCTGGTCACCATACTCGGGAGCCGGGCCGCAGGCGGTGGGCGAGGGTGACCCCCCTGCAGAGGTTCACGGTGCGGTGTGTTCGAGCGCGCGGCGCAGGTCTCGTTCTGCTGATCTTGTTGGTCCTGCTCGGGTGCGCGCCCAGTGTCGTTTTCTACGGTGATCAGGCTCTGCGGGCAATCGTTGCAGATCCCGGGGAGTTCCAGAAGTCCCTCGAGCGGGTGGCGGAGGACGAGGGGCACAGCCTGGCACTCGAGTGGGGTTCGTCTGCTGAACTTGGGACCGGGTGGCTAGAGGGCCAGCTCGTCGAGACAAGCGTACCGGTGGTTGTTCTGAGCCCGTACTTCACTCTCTTTGCCTCCGAACTCGCCGATAGATACCCGGACGTGAACTTCATCGGGTTTGCCGGCGGAGCCTCGGAACGGGCCAATCTGACTCGGGTGGTGTTTGACCGCGTTCCGGCCATGGAGGAGGCCGGTTCACTTGTCAAGGCGTGGGAAAAGGCCGGGACGGATCGTAAGGCGGCCACTCTTTTCCTCACGAACTCCGAGATGCGTCGGGCTGAACTCAAGGCGCTTACGGATTCATACGGAAGCGAGGGCGTCGAGGGCATCAACGTCAGCCGGTTCAACGCACCGCCCGACCGGGAGACCGTCAGACGCGCCATCCGGGATCTTCGTGCCGAAGGGGTCAATGCATTCCTTGTCTTTGTTGGATCGTCCAATCGATTCGCCTTGGAACTGCTTCAGTCCGAGGCCGTCGTTTTTGCCACGGACTTCGCCACGGGGGCGGTCTCACTGGACGATGCTCTGCTGTTCTCCATTGAGAACCGCCTTGAGACCGGCCTGGCGGCGGCCCTGAGCGTTGTCGGTGCCGGGGCGGCAGGGGGCACCGTCACGGCACATTCGGTGATTGAGATTGGCGGGGCGTATGGGGATCCGCAATTGACTGCGCCCGTGCTCGATGACGGCGCAGGGGTCTCCCGGGACGAGTCGGAGCGCCCGTGAGTGGGCCCCAAAGGTTCCAGAATCAATTTTATGGCATACCGCGCCGATGTAACCTATGAGGCTATCCCGCCGGAAAAGTGTTTGACACTGCATTTAGCGGGAAATATACTCGTAGTGACCTTGATAGAATGCCGGTTTTGTAGGTAAAGGAGCGAGAGCATGAGACGAGGCATAGTGGTCTCGATACTGCTGGTACTCGTGCTTGCTGGTGCCGCCGTGGCCGATGAAGCCACGACGAACTGGCAGGCACTGATCCTTGAGGACTTTGACGACCCGGACAGTCGATGGATTGTTAGTGGCGGCAGGTTCCTCGCGAGGGAAGACGGAGAGCACGATTACGACTACCCGTTTGATTACCAGATTGTACCGGACGTTTGGCCGGAGGCCATGGGACGACCGGATTCTGATAGTCCGGGAGTTCTCGGAGTACAGGCATCATTCACTCGACGCGGATACAACTACTTGGAGTTCATTCCGGTTGAGGCCGAAGACGACGAAGACGGCAACCCGGTTCCCCGAGGAATTCCGATTCCGGGACGCCCCGTCACCATTGATGTCTGGGCTTGGGGATCCAACTACAGCTACTATCTTGAGGCTCAGTTTCGAGACTATCGTGGGGTCGTCCATGCGGTCAAGATCGACGACCTCGGCTTCGGTGGTTGGAAGAACATCGAAGCTCGGATACCCAACTACATCCCGCGCGCCATGCGCTTTGTGCCGCAACGACGCAGCTTGGAACTGGTGAAGATTGTGCTCTGGACTCGTCCGGAGGAGGCGGTGAACGGCTTCCATTTCTACCTGGACCAGATCAAAGTACTGACCGATATGTTTGAAACGCCGTTTGATGGCGAGGGGCTGGCCGATCCTGACTTCGTGCAGCAGACCTGGAACATCGAGCCGAGACAGTAGGAGAGAACCAATGAAACGAGCACTGATACTTGCTATTCTGGTTCTGAGCGCTGCGCTTCTGTTTGCGCAGCAGGATGCGGAGCCTGAAAACCTCGGTGAAGACACCGCACAGCAGCAGCTGCAGGATGTTTCCATTTCCAAGTTTGAGGACTCGGGCTTCTGGCGGGTCTACATGCCGATTGATCAGGGGATCATCGAGAGTCGGCGATTCGAGGGCGGCCCCTTCGGCAAGGAGATGATTCCCGAGGAAGAGGATCTGGATATTGCCTTGCCGGATGACTACGTTCTCGGCGTGAAGGCCTCTTTCTTCCGCCGCGGTGACGCTGAGCTTTACATCCAGCCCATCCGTCCGCTCCAGGCCCCCGGCATTACGAAGACCATCTCAATGTGGGTGGTCGGCAGGAACTTCAATCACGAACTGAGTGTCGTGGTTGCGGACTACTTCGGTAATGTGAACATCCTGAGTATGGGTAAGTTGAACTTCTCCGGCTGGAAACGGATGACCGTGGCCGTTCCGCCGACGATCGTCCAGCGAGACTATCACTACAACGATCGCATGGGCCTTCAGATCCTGGGCCTTCTGATTGAGCCCGATCTCATGGAGACGTACGGTACCTATTACGTCTACTTTGACGATCTCCGGGTCTACACTGATCTGTTCGCCGAGGAGAGCCGTGACGAGGACGACATGCCGGATTCCTGGTAGAGCGACTGACTGTGTGATCAAGGGCTGCTTCCGAGAGGAGGCAGCCTTTTTTATTGCGCAGATTCCCCAGGCAGGCTAAGCTCAATACACGTGAGTGACTACTTCACCTTTCTGAGGGACGCCTATTTTTTCAAAGATCTGTCCGATGAGGAACTTCGTCGGATTGAGGGGTTCTGCAAGGAGGATCGGTTCGGGCCCGGAGAGGTGATTTTCCGTGAGAATTCGCCGGCCGAGCGCTTCTTCATCGTGCTGGACGGCATGGTGGAGGTGTGGAAGGATTATTCTGCGCCGCACCCTGATCTCCTGGCCGTTCACGGCCAGGGGCACCTCTTTGGAGAGATGGCGCTCATTGATGACCTGCCCCGGAGCGCGACGGTCGTTGCAAAAACCGAGACTCGTGTTCTCTATCTCTTCCGGCAGGAGTTTGAGCGGATCCTGCACGAGAATGCTTCAATATCGATGTCCATCCTGAGATCGCTTTCCGCCATGGTGCGAAAGAGCAATGAGAGTTTCGTGGAAGATCTGAGGCGCCAGAATCGCGAACTGGAGACTGCATATCTGGAGCTGAAATCGGCCCAACAGGAACTGCTTCAGGCCGAACGGTTTTCGAATCTCGGGAAGTTTTCCTCAATGATCCTGCACGACATCCGGAATCCAATCTCCATTGTGAAGAGTTACGGGGAAATGCTTCAAATGTTCGCCGACGATACAGAGAAAGTGCGGGGGTACGCAACGAACGTGATTCGCGAATCCGAGCGACTGAATCGAATAGCGAGCGAATTCCTTGACTACAGCAGGGGCGAGATTCGGCTTGATATGCAGATTGCAAGCGTGGACCAAGTCATTGAGCAGGTGATCGAGTGCGTCGGTGAGAGCCTTGCATCGCGTCATATTGAGGTTGTCGTCAACAACTCCATTCACGAGCCGGTGTTGCTGGATCAGGAACGGATTGTGCGTGTTCTGGTCAACCTGGTGGACAATGCCCGGAAAGCAATGCGGCGGGGCGGGACGCTGACCATCACGGTAGAGCGACTGGAATCCCTCGCCAAGATCTCCGTAGCCGATACCGGCGAAGGAATGACGGAGGGAACTCGCGAGCGCATGTTTGAGCCATTCTACTCATCGTCGGAGGACGGCGGTACGGGGCTTGGGATGGTTATCGTCAAGAATGTGGTAGAGGCTCACCGAGGGACACTCCAGGTAGAGAGCGAAGAGGGCAGGGGAACCACGGTGACAATTACACTTCCGCTTCGAAGTTAGCTGACTCTTCCGCCCGCCGCCGACTCTCAGAGGTTGAACAACCGGAGTGCGTTACCGGCGGTTGTTTCGGACAATTCGGCCACATCGAGCGCTCGTTGTGCGGCGATAGCGCGCAGGGTGAATCCAAGGTGGCCCGGATGATTGGGACGACCCCGGACGGGTTCCGGCGAGAGGTAGGGCGAGTCTGTTTCCACGAGTAGACGATCGAGCGGAACGATCCGGGCCGACTCTCGGATCAGATCAGAACTCTTGAAAGTCAGGTTTCCTCCGAAAGAGATGTGTAAATCCAGATCCAGGCAGTACCGGCAGAACTCGGGAGACTGGGAGAAGCAGTGCATGACACCTCGCGGCCGCCGGCGGCGAAGGACATCCAGGACGTCGTTGTCCGCCTCCCTGTTGTGTATGATCACAGGCAAGTCCGCCTCCACGGCGATTGATACCTGCGCATCAAACAGATCGATTGCATCGGCACGTTCACCGGTGTCCCAATGGTAGTCGAGGCCGATCTCGCCGACTGCGACGATGCACCCGTCCGTCACCTGTGATACCAGCAGGTCCAGCATTTTCGCTCGATCCGGGCTTGCAACCTCGGACGGGTGCAAGCCGGATGTGAGCGCTATCCAATTGAATCCGGCAAGCCGAGCCTGGCGTTCGTCCAGATCGATAGGTGAGATCCCCACATCAATGAGGTGCCTGAGGCCATCGCGGTGGGCATCGCGGAGCAGTTTGTCCGTCGCAAGGCCCTTGAGGGACATGGGGCCGGTGTGGCAGTGGGTATCGATTGATCCGGGAATGACCAGGCATTGATCAGGCATGATGGTTAGGCCGCCGGCTACGCGGAGTTCACTGCCGCGACGCTCTCGCGCTGAATGAGCCTGCACCGGAATTCAATCCGCTCCTCAACGGTCTTTTTGTGGATCATCTTGACCAGGAGTTCCCCCGCGCGAAGGCCCTTGTCCTCGGCCGGTTGCCAAATGGTGGTCAGTGCCGGTGTGAGGAAGCTGGCTTCAGGAATGTCGTCGAAGCCGACAACGGAAACGTCCCACGGGACCCGCTTTC
>DAOWMR010000332.1 GCA_030642995.1 Spirochaetales bacterium | reverse complement strand
GATGATTTGCTCGATCAGCCTGCCCTCCTCGTTGACGGTGACCGCCCGAGAGGGGGCCGAGACTGAGAGTTCGTCAATTCCGTCCATGCCATGCACAACCATGACCCGCTTGATGCCCAGAAGGTGCGCAGCGTGAGCGACCGTCTCCACGTAGTCGTCACTGTAGACGCCGATGAGTTGGTAGCTTGCACCCGCCGGATTTACCAGTGGTCCAAGGAGGTTCATCATTGTCTTGATGCCGAGATCCCGGCGCGGAACGGCTGCGTGCCTCATGGCGCCGTGATAGATCGGGGCAAAGAGAAATCCGAATCCGGTCTTTCGGATCAGTTCTTCGGTCTTGGCGGGCGGCAGGTCCACGACGAGCCCAAGCGCACGGTAGAAATCGGCACTGCCACTTCTTGAGCTCACCGCCCGATTGCCATGTTTGGCGACTTTTGCACCGCAGGCCGCAGCAACAAGCGCCGAGAACGAGCTGATGTTGAAAGTGCCGAGGCCATCGCCACCGGTGCCGCAAGTGTCCAGTACCGGCCAGTCGACTTTGACGGGCGTCCGTTTTTTCTGAAGGACTTCGGCGCAACCGGCAATCTCCTCCGGCACTGGTCCCCTCGCCGCGATAGCTACGAGGAATCCGGCAATCTGGGCTGCGGAGAGGTTCCCCTCGGTGAGTTCCTCCATGAAGTTCGCCGCTTCGCTCCGGGACAGTGTTCCTCCCGCAATCAGCGAAGAGAGCACGGCGCTGGTGACGAACGGTTCGCGGCGGTAGTGAAGGAAATTGGCAAGCAGCTTCTTCCCGGCTTCACTCGCCATGCTTTCCGGGTGGAACTGGACTCCCTCCACCACGTGCTGTACATGCCTAATGCCCATAATCTCCCCATCCTCACTCTTGGCAGTGACCTCGAGTTCGGCAGGAAGGCTGTCGGAATCAACGGCAAGGGAATGGTAGCGGGTGAACACCGATGGTGATGCGATGGATCTGAATAGTCCGTGGCCGTCCAGGGAGATGGGTTCGGCCTTACCGTGGACGATGCGTCCAGCGGGGACAATACGAGCGCCGTATGCGTGGGCTATGGCCTGGTGCCCAAGGCAGACGCCAAGGATGGGTTTCCTGCCGGCGAATACCCGGATAAGCTCCACGGAAATTCCCGCTTCCTCCGGTCTGCCGGGGCCAGGCGAGATCACGATGCGACTGGGATCCAGCTGAGTGATTTCGGCGATGCTCGTGCGATCGTTTCTGATCACCGTGACCGGCTCGTCGGTCAGTTCCCGCAGGTACTGGTAGAGATTGTGCGTGAAGGAATCGTAGTTGTCGATCAGAACGATCATACGTCCACCTCCACTCCAATTGCCCGCGCGAGCGCCGCGAGTTTGGCTTGAGTTTCCTCATACTCGCGGTCCGGTTGCGAATCAAAGACCACGCCTGCCCCTGCCTGGAGGATCAGGGTGTCACCGCACTTGAGAGCACTCCGAATCGTGATACAGGTGTCCAGGCTGCCACCCGGTTCCATGTAACCGACCAGCCCCGCGTAGAAGCGCCGTGGCAGCGTTTCAATTCGATCAAGAACTTCCATGGCCCGGATCTTCGGCGCCCCGCTCACGGTACCGGCCGGGAAGGTTGCCCGGATCAGATCAGCGCCGTTCTTCCCTTCATCGAGCCGGCCTTCCACTTCGCTCGCGATATGCATCACGTGGCTGTAGCGTTCCACAATCATGGACTCGGTTACCTGGACGCTCCCCGGCCGGCCCACGCGGCCAATGTCGTTTCGGGCGAGATCAACGAGCATGAGATGCTCCGCGCGTTCCTTCTCATCGGCCAGGAGTTCTTCCTCGAAGGCAAGGTCCTCAGAGCGGTCGCGGCCCCGTTTCCGCGTCCCGGCAATCGGCCTGATCGTGACTTTCTCATCCTTGAGCTTCACGTGGATCTCCGGCGAACTACCGAAGAGCTCGTACTCTCCGAAGTTGAGGTAGAAGAGGTAGGGCGACGGATTCGCTGTGCGAAGCCGACGGTAGGCCTCCATCGCTGGAATGGAGCTGGTAATTTCCACCCGTCGGGAGAGCACTGCTTGAAGGAGGTTGCCCCGAATAATCTCATCGCGAATCTGCTCAACCCCGTGGATGAACCGTGATTGATCGTCAGTGCCGACGGTGATCGAGGCCGGATACTGCCTGTCGTCCAGTTGGAGATAGTTGAAGTTGGAGTCGGTTATGGTCTTCTCAATCAGGGTGATCTCTGCGTCCAGATCAATCTGGTGCTCATCGTAGTTCAGGCCAATGAGATAGATCAGATCGGTGTAATGGTCGAACACGACAAACACGTGACCAAAGAGGAATGCCGCATCCGGTAGAGACAATGGATCCACCTTGTTGGACATGCGCACCGTGTCGCATTGCGCAGCGAACTCATAGCTCAAGAAACCGATTCCGCCGGCCGGGAAAGGGAAATCCTGGTGCGGGGGGGTGTGCTGATTCGCAAAGTAGAGCAGCACGTCCAGGATGTCTGTTGCGTCGCTGTGGACCTCCCGCCGCTTGTTCTCCACCCGGAGCACGATCTCGCGCCCGTGCTGCTCCAGTGTGAATGCACTCCGGACCATCAGAAGTGAGTATCGTTCCCGACCTTTGTGATAGGACGAGGATTCCAGAATCACACTCGCATTCAGCTTCTTGGCGAGACCGTAGGGCGTGAATCGCTCCCCCGGGAGGATTTTGATTACTGTGTCCGCTCGTACCATACTCCCCCACCTATGTGCGCCCTGCCGGGCGCAGACAAAAAAAGCCGCGCTCCGGGGCGCGGCTGCTTCTCTCTACCCCATCGGCTGAACCTTGATTCAGGCCGACGGTATATCTCTACCGGGACCTGGACCAGGCCCACCACCAATTCGTATTTGCTGTCAAGTTCACTGACTGGCTCATCAATCGGCAACCTATACCAATTTCGGGCAGGCAGTCAAGCCCGGCGCGTCAGAAGACAACCTCGGCCGGCTCCCGTTCGCCCTCGGCCACGTGCTCGACCTCTTCGAGCTCTGCTTCGTCTGCCGTCTTCTCGGCCGTCTCTTCGGTCTGTCGGGGTCGACGGAATTCCACGTGCTCGGCAACGATCTTCACCCGGGAGCGAGGCTTGTCTTCCTTGTCCTGCCAACGGTCCTGCTTGAGGCGACCGACAACCCGCACGCCGCGGCCTTTGGCCAGCTCCTCAGCGCATCGCTCCGCCAGTCGCGACCAGACCTCCACGTCAAAGAACGAGACTTCCTTCTGAAGCTCATCGTCGGATCGATAGAATCGATTGGACGCCACGCTGAAATTGCACACGGCCGTTCCCTTCGGGGTTGTCGCCAGAACCGGGTCACGGGTGAGGTTTCCTTCCACCAGGATTGAGTTGAGACTGTTCATATTGACTCCTTCATGCGGGCAGGCGACGGGCCCTTTTCGCCGTTCCGCGATCTGCTTATACTACGGGTGCATTTGGGCCGGTGCTTCAAACGGTCGCTCTGGGAGAGGCAATAACCTGAAGAGAGGTCCCTCAAGGACATCATGAACAGTCGCACTACCCTGCTCGCACTCGTGCTTAGTCTCGTTCTGACTGCCGCGGCACTCGGCCAGACAGATCTTCAACAATTGGCCGATGCTCCCTGGCAGTTGGTGTTCTTTCCAGCCGGCGACGATGGCACTGTTGAATCGATAAACCATTCTATTGCTGAAGGCTACATGCCCGTCGGTATTGAGTACACGCTCGGGGAAAGTCTTGCAGTATTGTTGGCCAAAGATGGATCAGCAACGCCCGGTCGGTGGGCAATTGCTGAGTATACGGACTGGAATACACTCGAAGATGATATTACCGCCTCCATTCAGGACGGGTTCGTGCCGATGGATATCAGTCGAT
>DAOWMR010000399.1 GCA_030642995.1 Spirochaetales bacterium | reverse complement strand
TTCACGGCACGAGTCCATGATCATCGGGATCATCATTCCAACGCTGACACCGCTGTTTAGAAACCTGTACACCAACACGCTGCTCTCGGGAGTCCAGGAGACGCTCTCCATGTCCGGCTACAGCATGCTCTTCTTTCCGTCTTCCGGAAGCTCCTCCATGGAGATCGTCCAAGAGCAGCTGGAGCGGAGTGTCGGCTGCGACGGATACGTACTGTTCAGTACCGGCTTTTGCCCGATGGACGAAATTCACCGGAACATCTTGGAGCTGGAGCGCACGGGAAAGCACTTCGTGACCCTGAATGTTCCCGAAGTGGATGAAGAGGTAGACCAGATACTCATTGAAGATCTGGGAACCGCCCGCGGTGTGTCATATCTCATGGAAGCCGGCCATCGGCAGGTGCTTCTGGTGCTCGGTCGGAGAAACGGCGAGCACGCCCGCCTCATCCTTGACGACTATCGAGCGGTACTCAAGCGGTTTCACGTTTCGTACGACAACGACCTTATCGTCTATGGTAACTACGACGCTGATCTCACCTACAACAGCGTCATGCGTTTTCTCACGCAGAAACGACCAATCACCGCAGCGTGCTGCATGTCCGACACCATGGCGGTGGGTGCGGCCGGCGCCTTCCGCACTGCCGGCCATTCCGTACCGCGCGAAATCTCACTGATCGGACGGAACAACTCCTCCTTCGCCCGGCACCACGACCCTCCTCTGACCACCATCGATCTCCATATTCAGGAGGCGGGGCAGAAAGCGGCGGACTTGCTGCTGGACAACGTACGGGAGAAGCGGAGCCCGGTGAAGATCCGGATTCCCGGAACAGTTGTTGAACGCGAATCTGTCAATGGAATGGGGTAGGCATGCAGGTAGATCTCCTCTTTCAAAACGCCGATCTGTTCAACGTCTATACCGGCACCTGGGGGTTGACGAACGTCCTAGTCGACAAGGGAAGAATCCTGTACGTCGGGAAGCTCTCGGACCTGGATCGATCTTTCGAGCCGGAGATGACCGTCGACTGTCTGGGCAAGCCGGTAATTCCGGGTCTTATCGATATTCATCTCCACATTGAGAGCTCCCTCTGCACCCCAAGCGTCTTTGCAGATACCGTCATCCGACACGGGGTGACCACGGTGGTGTCCGAGCCCCATGAAATCGCAAACGTCTTCGGATTGGCGGGGATCAAGGAGATGATCCGGGTATCGATCGGGAGTTCCATGGACATCCTCTTCGCTGTGCCAAGTTCTGTCCCATCTACAAACCCCTCTCTCGAGACCACCGGCGGGAGCATCGGTGGATCGGACCTCGTGGATCTCCTGACGAACTACCCCGAGGTGGTTTGTCTCGGGGAAGTGATGAACTACGGTGACCTGATTGACGATCGACCATGCGAGGCGAGAGAACTCATAGGGCAGGTTCGAGATCGATTTCGGAACGTCGCGGTTGAGGGCCATTGCCCGTCAATCCGGGATTACGATCTGGCGAAGGTGATGTTTGAAGGGGTGGACTCGGATCACTGCCTGCAGGATCTTGAGGGCCTGAAGCAACGGATACGGAATGGGATGTTCGTCGAGATTCAAGAGAAATCCGTTCTTCCCGAAATCATTGCCCACCTTTCCGACTCCGATGTGAACGGATTGTTCTGTTTCGTGACCGATGATGTGCCGCCGGACGTTCTCTCAACGCGTGGGCACCTGGACCACGTCGTCCGCAAAGCCCTTGGGCTCGGGATGTCCCTGGAGAAGGCGATAATCGCCTCAAGCCGGTCACCGGCCGCTCGGATGAGTCTCCGCGATCGCGGTGCAGTTTCTCCCGGCAGGATTGCAGACTTGGTCATTCTGGAAGATCGATCCCAGAACTTCGCCATTCACGAGGTGTACAAAGCGGGAGTGCACGCGGAGGATGCGATAACAAGGTCGAAGCGAGTTCCCATCCACCCTTCTTTCACCGCAAGTCTCAAGCTTGGTAAGCAAAGCCTCCGTGACGCCATGTTCCAGGTTGCCGTCCCCAACGACGCTCCCGTGACCTCGGACGGCTCGCTCCGGTGTCTGGCGATGAAGAAAAACACAACGACAACCTACACCGACTATGATTCCGTGCTTCTCCCCGTGGAATCAGACCAGGTCCAATGGGAGGACCACGGCTGCAACCTCGCGCTCGTGGTGGAGCGCTATACGGGAGCCGCCGCCTGGGCGCAAGGCTTCATCACCGGCCCCGAGGTTCTTGCGGGCGCCTTTGCCTCCACCCACTCGCACGACCATCACAACCTGCTTGTCACCGGCAGCAATGCTCGTGACATGCGCACAGCCGCGGAATGGGTAATCTTCCATTCAGGCGGAATCTGCATCGTCTCCGATGGTGAAATACGAGCGTGCCTTGCTCTGCCGGTCGGCGGGATTCTCTCGGAGGAGGACATGGACACGCTTTCAGCGGTGTTCATCACCATTCAGAACACCCTTCATGAGCTGGGAATCAGCCACCCGAACCCGTTCATGTCCATGAGCACCATCACGCTGCCCGTGAGTCCTGCGTTGAAGATCACCGACAAGGGCATGGTGGACGTCCGAAGTGGAACCATCCGCGGATTGTTTGTGGACGGGTAGGCAGGGCCATCTTTCGGAAATGCATCAGAAGCCCGAGAACGCTGCACTGAGACCACCAGTCGGGGGCACTGGTGACTTGTTTCGGACGTCCAACAAGGAGAAACCCATGACACCGCGCGAGATTGTCCTGGAGCAAATCCAACACCGTCCTACGAATCCCGTCCCGTATACGCTCGGATTTGAGGGCGACGTGGCAGAGCGGCTCACTGAGCACTATGGCGGTGATTCGTGGCGGGAAAGAATCGTTCCCTACATCGTCAAGTGCTGCGGTATCGACAGAAGGAACCAGAAACCCATAGCCGAAGGAAAGACACGGGATCCGTTCGGCTCCGTTTGGCGAACCGACCAAAGACCATTTCACCTTGAGGAACCCGGCCTCCCGTCTCCGTCATTTGAGGGATATGCCTTTCCGCCGGCCGAGGCTTTCGTGGATCCGAACATGAAACAGAATGCGTTGGAGAGACTAAAGG
>DAOWMR010000188.1 GCA_030642995.1 Spirochaetales bacterium | reverse complement strand
TTCAGGCTGTGGAACACAACGATCTCGTCAACACGGTTGATGAACTCCGGACGGAATATGCGCTTGAGTTCATTCATCGCACTCGCCTTGATATCGCGATAGTCCATCAGGCCTTCAAGCGTCTTGAAACCGACTTCCGCTTCGCGAGTGATCTCACGAGCGCCGGCATTGCTGGTCATGATGAGCACGGTATTCCGAAAACTCACGGTGTGACCCAGGTTATCCTGAAGCTGGCCTTCCTCAAGAACCTGCAACAGGATGTTGAACACATCCGGATGCGCCTTCTCTATCTCGTCAAACAGAACGACGCTATAGGGTTTTCGTCGGATCTTCTCGGTGAGCAAACCGCCTTCGTCATACCCTATGTAGCCGGGAGGCGCTCCGACAAGCCGGCTGACACTGTGCTTCTCCATGAAATCAGACATGTCGATTCTGATCAGCGCATCGTCACTGCCGAACAGGAACTCAGCGAGTGTCTTTCCGAGGAGCGTCTTACCTACGCCGGTCGGACCCAGGAAGATGAACGAGCCCATTGGCCGCTTGGGCGAACTCAGACCCATTCTGCTCCGACGAATTGCCGATGACACAACCTTGATGGCGTTGTCCTGACCAACGACCGTTTCATGAAGCTTGTCCTCAATGGCGAGCAGCTTGTCGCTTTCACTCTGGGCAATCTGCCAGAGCGGGATTCCCGTGATATCGGATAGAACGTACTGGATGTCATCGGCATCAACCACGTTCTGCTCGGTCTTGAGAGTGACCTTCCATTGGGTCTTCATCTCCTCAACCTTGCCCTTCAGCTGTCGGACCTGGTCGCGGATGGCCGCAGCGCGTTCGTAGTTCTGACTGTTCACAAGGCTGAGTTTCTCGGCATTCAACTTCTCAATCTCGCGCTCAAGCTCGGCGAGGTCGGTGGGTCGGACCGAGTTATGGATACGCTTCCGGCTACCGGCCTCGTCCATGAGGTCAATCGCCTTGTCGGGCAGGAACCTGTCGGTGATGTATCGCCGCGAGAGAAGCGCCGCTACCTCCAGAGACCCGGGTGTGTAGGAAACGTTGTGATGGTCTTCGTATCGACTCTTGATGCCCTTGAGAATCTCGAGGGTCTCTTCAACGGTCGGCTCGTCAACGTAGATGGTCTGGAACCGGCGTTCGAGCGCGGCGTCCTTCTCTACATACTTCTTGTACTCGTTCAAGGTGGTGGCACCGATGCACTGGATCTCCCCTCGAGAGAGCGCGGGCTTCAACATATTGCTTGCGTCAATCGCGCCCTCTGCCCCACCAGCGCCGATGATCGTGTGCAACTCGTCTATGAAGAGAATGATATTGCCGGTGTTGATGATTTCCTTCATCACCCGCTTCAACCGTTCCTCAAACTCACCGCGGTACTTGGTACCGGCTATGAGGGAAGCGAGATCCAGGGTCATGACACGCCGCCCCATGAGCACCTCGGGAGCAGTCCCTTCAATGATCTGCTGTGCGAGACCTTCAACTATCGCCGTCTTCCCAACGCCCGGCTCGCCAATCAGGACCGGATTGTTTTTCGTCCTTCGTGCCAGGATCTGAATCACCCGTCGGATTTCGCGCTCGCGACCGACGACCGGATCAAGCTTCCCTTCTCGAGCGTACTGCGTGAGATCACGCGAAAACTCGTCGAGGGTTGGCGTAGTCTTCTTGCCCGCGGCGCCGGCCGCACTCCTGCGCTTGGAAGAAGCTGTTCGGGTTACGGGCGCACTCGCAGTTGGCGTCACGCTGCCGCCCATGTCGGAGATGATCTCCCGGAGAGATTCAATAGTGACACCACTCTCTTCGAGGAGGCGCGTGGTAACGCTTACGGCCTCCCGGGCGCAGGCGAGCAACAGATGCTCGGTCCCAATATACTCGTGCCCAAGATTCCGTGCCTCTTCGGCGCTATCCTCGAGTACCTTTTTTCCACGCGAGGACGGCGGCACATCCCCAAGAATGAATCCACCGCGCTTTCGAGGAATTTCCTTCTCAATCTCAATCTGCAGCTTGGCCGGATCCACCCCGGCTTTTTCCAGGGCCTTATAGCCAAGGCCACCGCCCTCCTTGAGAAGGGCGAGCATGATGTGTTCGGGCAGCAGCTGATCCGAATGGAATCGCTTTGCCTCATCCTGAGCCAGGATGGTCAGAACTTTTTGAGCACGCTGCGTCAAACCCTTGAACATGGTACCTCCCACCCCTCACCTGAGGGTATAGTCTCAGCCGGCCAGCGCCTCGCGAACGAGCCGTGCACGGGCCGACTGTATATTCTCGTCTCCATCGCCGTCCGCCCCGCCAGTCTGTTGTATCACGGCACGAATATGGCTATCACGGCTCAAAAAAAAGAGAGATGTCACGATCTCCGCCGCAACATCACTCACCAGTTCTGCAACAATCCCCAGCCGGAGAGAACTCAACAGCGTAAGCGTCTCATCCGCTTCCAAACGGCGCGCATGTCGCAGTATGCCGAGCGATCGGTACGCCGAATCTTGCAACTCGGGACCACCTGTTTCTACAAGCTCTTCCCGAGCAACTCGCTCATAATGTACCAACGCCCGCGCGTGGTCTTCAAGTTTGCTGGCGAGAACGTTCTCTTCAAACCCCAGTGTTCGACGATTTGACAATCGAAAGACTCCCGATTCACCGTCGTCAACGGTGAACTGATCATCGGGAGTGAGATCAAAATCCGAAGCACGGATGCTTCGTTGCACCTCGTCGATGCGCCCCAGCCGAGAGAGCGCGGGGAGATACACGAGCACTGACGCGCGAAGCGCAGTGCCGAGATTCATGATGCTGGTGCTCAGATAACCGAGATCCAGGCTCACCGCAAAGTTCAGACTGCCTTCAAGTTTCTTGTCTATGGCCTGTGCTGCGGCGAGTGCTGCGTCAATGTGGATGCCGTGCAGCAATGTCGAGATTCGGAGGTGATCCATCGCGCCAATCGCGATAGCGAGCGACTCGTCGCTGCTGACAAACAACCGCTGCGGCATCGGTTCGTCCACGAGACGTCGTTCAATGAGGAGTTGGCTCACCAGTGGCTCAAGCTTGAATGGCTGAACCTCCAGTGATTCGGCGTCAAACACGTCGGGCATGAGTTCCGCTCGCACCGTCTCCCCAATGAGTTCCGTTACCGCGTCTGCATCACTGGGCTCTTCTCCCGGTGAACGGGAGAGACTCGGGTATGCATGATCGGAAAGATTCCGCGACAGCCTGACACGAGAGGAGATTGCAACGTCTGTATCCTCATCCGAAGTTGAGAACCAACTGGTCTTTCGGATCAATGATGAGAGGTCATTCATCGTCGTCCGCAGCCTCCATCATCTGGATCTGATCACGGAGCTCTGCAGCCTGCTCATAGTCCTCGCGGCCGAGCGCTGCCTTCAGGTCATCCTTCATTGCGACCCGATCCACAAGGAGTCTCCGGTAAGAGGCAAGTCGATTGGGGTATCTCCCCGAATGAGGGTCAACAAGACCCACCTGCGAGAGCAGGAGCTGAATCCGGGTCCTGAATACGTGGTAGCACTCGGCACACCCCACCTGACCGGTCTGTCTAACCTGTTTGAATTGGGTCCCACAGTTCGGACATGCCTGGATCCCAGCGTCGCCGACGAGGGTTCCAAGGAGCTCGCCTACTGTCGGGCCAAAGGCAGGCAAGGATTGCTCCGCGCCAACCAGGCGTGCGCAGCTGCTGCACAGCCAGAGTTCTCGAAACTCACTTCCGTTGGATTGATGGATTCGGACGTGGCCGCCCGGCTTGCCGCACCCGTCGCATCGTCTGTCTGTCATCACACCTATAGTAGTGAAAAATCGGTTGGCACGCAGTGTAGTTTCTGCGATCACGAGAAAAAACTCGCGCCCCGTTTACGCGGGGGGCAAGGTCTTCATGCCAAGTCGATCGGCCAGAACATCCGGCAGCACGACACTGCCGTCATCGCCCTGGAACTGTTCCACGAGAGCCGGAATCACTCGGCTCGTGGCCAGGCCCGAGGCGTTCAGAGAATGGATGAAATCGGTCCGCTTCTGCCCCTCCGGACGGTAACGAATGTTGCCCCGGCGGGCCTGGTAGTCACGCGCATTGGATACCGAACTGATTTCTTTGTACTCGTTCATGCTCGGGATCCAGACCTCAATATCATAGGTCCTGGCCATTGAAGCCGAAACGTCGCGCGCAGCGAGCTTGCTCACGCGGTAGTGCAATCCGAGTTGTTGGACCAGGCTCTCGGCCTTCCCGAGAAGCTCATCGAAGGCGGCGCCTGAGTCTTCCGGCCGCGTGAACTGGAACATCTCAACTTTGTTGAACTGGTGACCACGAATCATCCCCCGCTCCTGCGACCGGTAGCTCCCGGCTTCCTTGCGGTAACACGGGGTATACGCAAAGTACTTCTTCGGCAACTCGTCCTCGGACAATATCTCGTCACGATGGAAGTTGACGAGCGCGGTCTCCGCGGTGGGGAGAATGAACTGCGTCGCCGCCGAAGGATCGTCCTGTCGGAGTTGGAAGACATCATCTTCAAATTTCGGAAACTGCCCGGCCGTGAAGCCGCACTCGTAGTTCAGGATGTGGGGCGGCAAGACAAACTCGTAGCCGTCCGCGAGGTGTTCGTCTATGAAGAAGTTGAGCAACGCCCACTCAAGACGCGCCCCCACTCCACTGTAGAGCCAGAAACCGGTCCCGCCCATTTTCACGCCGCGCTCGTAGTCTACGAGCCCAAGCATTCCGACGAGTTCAATATGGTCGCGGGTCGGGAAATTGAACACCGGCTGCTCGCCCCATGAACGCAGCTGCTCGTTTGCCTCCTTGCCCCCGGCCGCTACATCATCGTCGGGCAGGTTTGGGAGTGCGGCGAGTTCCCGGCGAATTGAGTCCTCCAACGCGCGGAGTTCCCCGTCCATTGACTTTATAGACGCAGAGACTTCTTTCATCTCGGCCAGAAGAGCCGATACATCCTCACCAGCCTTCTTCAACCGAGGAATGTCCGCAGACACCGTATTGCGCCGAGCTTTGAGTTCGTCGGCAGCACCGATGAGCTCTCGACGTCGATTGTCCATGGATACGATAGATGAGAGATCCACCTCATCCATGCGTTTGCGCAGTGCGGTTTCAACGCGCTCGGTCTCGTTTCGAATAAGGTTGATGTCGATCATTGGCAGAGATTACACTCGGTGGGCGGTGATCGTCCACACTATCTCTTCTGCAAGATCTCGAGCGGTCTGAGCCGGGCGGCCCGCCGGGCCGGGAAGTACGCCGCTGCCGTTGAGAGCAGGATGCTCAAGGATGCGATCAGGAGCACGTCGGCGCCCCGTAGCGCAAATGGTATTGACTCCAGATAATAATCACCGGACAGCAGTTCGATTGTGGGCGCCGAGAGATCAGTGAAGGGTTGAGCGAGCCACGAGCCCGCGGTCGCAGCCGCATTGAGCAGCCACTCGAGAGCGTAGAGCAGTTGATTGATGTACACAGCCAGCAACAGGCCAACGGATATACCGACGGCCGTGCCGGCGCTCCCGAGGAGGAACCCGGCAATCACGAACAGACGCCGAATCCCCGCGGGGGAAGCGCCAAGGCTCTTGAGAATAGCAATTTCGTCCTGTTTCTCCAGCACAAGCATGACGAGCGTTGAGGATATGTTCACTGCGGCGACGAGCACGATGAGCACCATGATGAATACGAGAAGATTCTTCGTGGTTTTGAAACTCATGTACTTTGACCGCTCGAGCTCAAACCATGTCGCCACGCGCCAGTTGGTTCCGCCGATATCACGAACCGCCGACAGCGTAGCCCCGGCTGCCTGCTCTATTTCCCGACCCCTGGCGTTCGCCGGCGGATGGTAGAGCGGATTGGGAAGGACGAGAGGATCGGTGATCTTCACGCCGATCAACTGACGCGCGATATTGTCGGGGAGCAGATTGAATCCGCGCTCGAACGGAATGATTACCCACAGTCGATCCAGATCCTGATAGCCGCTGGTGAACACACCCCGAACGGTAAATCCGGCCGTCCGAGGCAGAAACCGTCCTCC
>DAOWMR010000240.1 GCA_030642995.1 Spirochaetales bacterium | reverse complement strand
GTGGCACGCCGGTGGCCGGTGTGGGGATGGGATAACTTGTACGAAGGATAAAAGTGGAAAACTTCCATAGCAACTTTGAGTGGTTGGATTGGCTGATGCCGGAAGGCATTCCGATCCCTTCATCCACGGTGATCTCGGGACCTGGCGAATCGGGCAAGCCCCTTATCGGCCTGTTAGTCGTGGCCTCTTGGTTGCGCCAAGGAGGCAAGGTGGTCCTCGTTCCCCTTCAATACCCAGATCGCACGTTCACCGAAAATGATTTGGCACGGCTTTACCACCTTCAGCTCTCTGACCATGCCGGCTCATTTTTCTTCATCAAACTGGACCTCGATCTCAATCCCGAGGCTGGCGTGGTTGAGCAATCCGGCCCGGACGAGGCGCGGGCGAATCTGGTCAATCCAGAAACCTGGACGCGCGCCCTTGACCTGGCTGACCGGGCGTTTGGCCCGAGCGACTTGGGCACGTTGGTGTACGGCTCGGCCTTGAACCTGCTGCTGTTCTCGCCGACGTATGGCAACCGGATGCTCTTCCGGTTGAAGACGATGTTGCGTGAGGACAAGAGCCGCACCTACCTGTTCACCGTGAGTTCGACCGTCTTGAAGGAAGAGATCGCGACGTTGGAACAAGCCGCCGATCACTTGATGTTCACCCAGATGACCCGGCCCGAGAAAAGACTCCGCCTCCGAGTGGCGCGCTTGCGTGGCGCCCCGCATCTGGACGAAAGCATCGTGGCCCCATTTGGCCGGGAGGCCCTCGACGCGATCAAGCAGATGGCGGACGCGTCCCGGGTGGCGCAGATCCCGACCATCCGCAAGATGTGAGCGTTAAGCAGGGATCGCACAGACAAAAGAGGAAGGAGCAGTCGATGTCTTGCAGCAGCGGGGCTTTCCCTTCGTCCAGACCAACGATCCCGATAACGTCCTTGGTGCCGCCTTTGGCGAAGACGTGGCGATGACGAGAGTTGGGGGTGACACTTTGGTCTCCCACGTGGATCCCATCGTCGGCGCCATCGGGGACATCGGGTGGCTGGCGGTCCACGTGGCGTGTAACGACATCGCTACAGCCGGTATTCTGCCGTGCTGGATCCAATTGCAAATGCGCGGATGAGGTGGTATCGGCGGGTTCGTACCGAGGACCACCGGTTCGGTGACAATCGATCTGACGCAGGTGTGGTAGCGGGCAATTCTACTCCAGTGGATTCTCTGTCTTGATGCCGGAGAACCGGTGGAAATCGTTGTCGGTAGTGCAAACGACGAGACCGTGTTCAAGTGCCAGCCCTGCGAGATGTGCATCCGGCACTTGGTTCGCGGTCAAACCGGGCTGGCGGAGCAGCGTGGCCATTACTTCCGCGTGGCGTTCGGTCGGTTCAGGAACCCACACGCATTCGCAGGCGAGCCACACTTCAACTTGCTTCCATGCTTCGGGAATGGCGGCCGGTCGTTCGAAGATACGAGGATTGCTCACCAGTCGGACGAACGTGAGGCTCGAATGCCACGGTATGCCGACCCGCGGCACGCCATTCAGAACCTGATCCAGCCATGACTTCGCCTTGGCGTGCTGAGGCATCGATTCAACGTAGGAGTAGACGAGCAGGTTGGCATCCAGAAGCCTCATCTGAAATCCTCACCCTCTGCGACGGCGAGGGCTTCGGTCACGTTGTCTATGGACAATATCAAACATCGACCAAGATCCCTTGATCCGGTCTCGAACCGACGTCTTCCGGTTGTGTTCCGTCGTGCGGTCTGAATCCCGCGCCTGAGCGTGTCGTTCAGCACATCACGTCGGGTTCGCCCCTCACGTTCAGCAATTGACTCGATTTGCTTAAAGATGTCGTCGTCGATGGTGATCGTCGTTCTCATGCATCAAAGCATAGATGCACTGATGCCTTGATGTCAATCTTCCGTGCAGTCATTTGCCGGGTGCCGCTCGTCCCGCGTCAATCATGGCTCTGAAGTTTTCGGGTTTCACCGAAGCAGTAATCGTGTTGCCAGACGAGAGCACATATCCACCACGCGGCGCCATCCGGCGGACGAGCGACTCGGTGGCTGAAGTGACCTCTTTTGCCGTGCCGCGGGAGAGCAGATCCACGTCAATGTTGCCAACAAGGGCTATCCGGTCACCCCACGCCTGCTGCAACTCCACCAGGTCATTGTTCGCGGCGGGTTCGAGCGGGCCAAGTCCGTCTATGCCGGTATCCACAAGGAGATCAATGATCCCGGATATGTTGCCGTCGGTGTGTTTAACGCAGAGCCCGCCGGCGTCATGGACCGCGCGTACACCGTGGGCCAGCCAGGGCAGGACGAACCGCTCGAAGTGGTTTCGTGAAAACAGGGTTCCGCTCTTGAACGCGTAGTCGTCGGTGAGGAAGACCACGTCCACGCCGGCCTTCACACACAGGCGGAACAGTTCGAGGTAGTACTCGCTGACCATCTCTGCCAGGCGGTCGGCGAAGTCCGGGTTCTCGATGTAGGCCACCATCAGCACATCCATGCCACAGAGAAACCAGGATGCGGCAAAGTCGTTCCGGCTGAGCATGGTGATGGCTCTGTCCGGGACTCGCCGCCTGATGTAGCGAATTGCCCGAAGGAGCGGGCTCTTCTCGGGGCGCGGGGGACGGTAGTTCTTCAGCTCCCCGGGTGAGGGGATCGGGTGTCCCACGGGAATTGGGAGGAGCTCGCCCGTGAACCTGCTCCTGACACCCCATTCATCGGTGTAATACTTCACGTGGGGCAGGACCCACTTGCGCCAGCCCAGAAAGTAGAGCGCCTGGTTGACCGACACGCCGTCCAGATCCAGCCCTTCAATCATGTCCAGGTATCGATTGAACCCCATCCCCCGCATCACCGCCCAGTCGATCCCCATCTCCATGATCGGGACCCGATCCACCGGTGCCCGATTCAGCGCTGCAAGGATGCGTTCTTTCGAAGTCATTGTGTGCCTCCCCGTCGCCAGGCCCGACAGCAACTGTCTGACGGCTACTCGATCAGGGCCTGGTAGACCATCGTTCTAAAGTCCTCGACTACCGGATGAGTGTTGTTCGGCATGTACTGAAGCATCAGGATCGCAATCAGCTCCTCAACGGGGTCAACCCAGAAGTAGGTGTTGGCCGCGCCTGCCCAGCCATACGACCCGGCTGAACCGGCGGCGTGTGTTGCCGCAACATCGGTCTGAACGGCGAATCCAAGTCCAAAGCCGTAAGCGGGATCGTCAAATGGATGCAGAGTCCCGCCCAGATGGTCCATAGTCATGAGTTCCATCGTCTTCCGTCCCAGAAGTCGGGTACCGTCAAGCGCCCCGCCGCCCAGCAGCAACCGGGCAAATCGCATGTAGTCCGGGCCGGTTGAAACGAGGCCGCCGCCGCCGGAGATCAACCCATCCGGCTTGAGGAACTTGTGTCCCGGCGGGACATCCGGAACAGCTGCCAGCCGGCCATCATCGCCGGGGCCGTAGCACACAGCAAATCGGTTTCTCTTGGATTCCGGAACATAGAACCCGGTATCTTCCATGGCGAGCGGTTCGAATATACGCTCCTGCAGGAAGAGGTCCAGCGGGGTACCGGCGATCAACTGCACGAGGTATCCCACCACGTCGGTAGCAAAACTGTAGCGCCACGCCGTGCCGGGATGATGGGCCAGCGGTAGTGCCGCAATCAGCTCCACCATTGCTTCCAGGCTCAGCAGCGGGTTCTCCTCACGCGCACGTGAGATTGCGGCCGTGTACATCTGGTCGAGCGGATCAGTGTCATCAAAGCCATAGCTCAATCCTGAGGTATGGGTGAGCAGATGCCAGATCGTCATTTCGGATTTGGCCGGCACAACCGCCGCTTCTCCGTTCGGGCCGACGTGATCCAGAACATTCATCTTCTCGAACCAGGGTATGTAGCGGGAGACCGGGTCGTTCAGACTGAAGCGCCCCTCCTCGTGGAGCATCATGGCGGCCACGCCGGCGATGGGTTTGGTCATGGAGTAGATCCTGAAGATCGTGTCCATGCCGATTGCCGTGTCCGTCTCAATGTTTGCTTTGCCGAGGCACGCAGCATGAACCGACTCCCCGTGTCGGGATATGGACACCTGGATGCCGGCAATCCTGCCATCATCGACATAACGTGACATGGTCGAATCCAGTCGATCCAGACGCTCCGGAGAGAATCCAAGTTCCTGCGGGTTGTTGGTTTTCATGTCAGTTTCTCCTCTGTCATTGCCGATTTCAGTCCGCCTATTCAACCGTGAATTCAGGCGAAGCACAAGCAAGTCGACGGCGCGCGGACGTTGCTCCCCGCCTTGACACTCAGCCCATTGATGTTTATCTAACAGGTGACAGCAAAGGAGACGAACATGGGGAAAATTCGAGTAGCGTTTAACGGTATGGGCCGAATTGGGAAGAACATTATGCGAGTCATCACGAGCGAATTGGATGACAAGTTTGACATCGTTGCCGGGAACGATCTGGTCTCCGCCGAGGAGATCGCAAAGAGCCTGCCGAAGGACTCCATTTACGGACGATTTCCAGTTGACGTGAGTCTGGCGAGCGAGAATGTGATCAAAGTCGGTCGGCATGAGATTACCGTGTACGCCGAGAAAGACGCCGCGAACATTCCGTGGGGGAAGCACGACGTTGACATCGTCTTCGAGTGCACCGGCTTCTATGTCACAACTGAGAAGTCATCGGCCCACCTGAAGGCCGGCGCCAAGAAGGTGATCATCAGCGCACCGGCGAAGGACAAGGAGACCCACACCGTCGTTGTGGGCGTGAACGATGACACCCTTGAGGCGGGCGAGAAGATCATCTCCAATGCCAGTTGCACAACCAACTGCCTTGCGCCGCTGACCAAGGCGGTGGACATGAGCCACAAGGTCATTGCCGGCCTCATGACCACGACACACGCGGCAACATCCACGCAGCGCGTAGTGGACTTCTTCGGCGGTGGCAAGAACCGGGCGACGCTGAACAATGTCATTCCGGCATCTACCGGCGCAGCCATTGCGACCGGAAAGGTTCTACCGCATCTGAACGGTAAGCTGAACGGCACGGCACTCCGGGTCCCGACGGATGTCGGGAGCGTCGTGGAGGCGGTCTTCCTAGTTGAAGGTGATGTCACGAAAGAACAGCTTACAGCGTCCATCACCGAGAACGTGAAGAAAATGAACG
>DAOWMR010000319.1 GCA_030642995.1 Spirochaetales bacterium | reverse complement strand
GCGGCAGGCGCCGATGTGGTGATGCTTGACAACATGGACGGTGAGACCATCGCTTCGGTAGTCGAGGCGCCGCACGGCGCCGTCAAGCTGGAGGTTTCAGGGAACGTGAACCTCGAGACTATCGGCGCGCTGAGCGCCGCCGGCGTCGATCTCATTTCCGTCGGGAAGATCACCCACTCGGCGCCCGCCTTCGACTTCTCGCTGAAGTACGAAGCCGGGGTTTCAGGTAGGGCCGGCGGATGAGCGACCACGGTGCGCGCGAGTTTGATCTGCTGATCATCGGCAGCGGAATCGCCGGCACGACTGCGGCGATCACGGCGGCGGCACGGGGTCTGCGGGTCGGCGTGCTCAGCAAGGAACCGGAGATCGCTGAGTCCAACACCTGGTATGCGCAGGGAGGCATTGTCGGACCGAGCGATGAAGATACGCCGGAGTTGCTGGAGAAAGACATCGTTGTCGCAGGCGATCACATGAACTCAATCGATGCGGTGCGTTTGCTGGTAGAGGAGGGGCCGCCCCTGGTCGAGAGCCTGCTTCGACAAGAGCTTGGGGTCAATTTCAGCCGGAACGCGAGCGGAGAGATCGATCTGACCCGAGAGGCTGCTCATTCGGTTCGCCGCATCTACCATGTGTTGGACATGACCGGCAAGGCCATCGAAGAAGCGCTTGTCCGGACGATTACCGGTTCAGGATCGGTTACGATCTTCCCGAACACGACAGCCATCGATCTGATCACGAATGTGCATAATTCCCGGGACGCCCAGGAGAAGTACCGGCACCTGCGGGTCATCGGGACCTACGCACTGGACAACGCGTCTTTATCGGTCAACGCCTTCTTTGCGCCACATGTGGTTCTGGCCACCGGCGGCGTCGGGAATCTCTTCCTCCACACCTCCAATCCGGACGGTGCGACCGGTGACGGGCTGGCGATGGCCTACCGCATTGGTGCGGAGGTCCTCAATGCAGAGTACGTACAGTTTCACCCGACCGTGTTGTACCACCGGGACGCTGGGCGCTTCCTCATTACGGAATCGCTCCGGGGCGAAGGGGCGCGGCTGCTCAATCACAGTGGTGACTACTTCATGGACCGGTACATTCCAGATGCGGCCGACCTTGGCCCACGGGACGAGGTAACACGGGCCATCTACCGCGAGATGGAGCGCGAGGACTCAGACTATGTCCGCCTCGATGCAACCCACATCACCGGGGTGGACCTGGCGACTCGGTTTCCCACGATCTATTCCACATGCGGCTCGCTCGGGATCGACATCAGAAAGGATCTCATTCCGGTAGTTCCTGCCGAGCACTACTTCTGTGGCGGCGTGAAGGTGGATCTGCAGGGACAGACATCCATCGCCGGTCTGTACGCCGTAGGAGAGATCGCCTGCACCGGTGTACACGGCGCCAACCGGCTTGCTTCGGTCTCGCTGCTGGAGGCGTTGCTCTGGGGCCGACGCTGCGGGAACAGCGTGTCGGACGAGCACCGGCGGATTGGCGCGACATTGCTCTCCAGCATACCTGAGTGGGTGGAGCCAACGGTGGTGGAGGAGTTTGATCCCGTTCTCGTGAATCAGGATTTCCTCACCGTTCAGTCGACGATGTGGAACTACGCCGGCATCATCCGAAGCCGCAAGCGCCTCACACGGGCGCAGGCGGATCTCGACTACATGAGTCATCGCATCGAGCAGTTCTATCGAGGCGCCAGGCTGACGCGTCGGATCATCGAGCTGAGGAACTCGGTGCTCGCGTCCATCATCATCGTGCGATCTGCGCTGGCGAATCCGGTTTCCAGGGGTTGTCACTTCGTTGAGTAGCCACCGGTTCCGGGCCCGACTCTACGGGTGGATCCGAATCCTGACTTCACTGATTCCGTAACTCTTCTCGCAGTATTCACAGCGAACCGTGACGGGATCATCGGTTTCAATCGCGAAACGGGTGGGTACTCGCTCAACCGTGGTTACACAGTGCGGATTGGGACAGACAATCAGCCCTTCGATGGTCTGTGGCATGGTGACCTTTGATTTGCGAACAACCTCGAAATTTTTGATGATACTGTATGTCGCCGACGGTGAGATCAGTGCAATCGTGTTGAGTTCGGACTCCGAGAGCTCCTTGTTCTCGATCTTCACGATATCCTTCCGACCATACTTGTTGCTGGACAGATTGAGCCCGATCATCACGATCTGAAACCTGTTGATGTTGAGCACCTCGGTAACCTGCAACGCATGGCCCGACGCGATATGGTCAATGACCGTTCCATCCTTGATCGGATCGACTTTCATCTCTTTCATGACGCGTCTCCCAGGAGAATCGATATGATCGCCTCTCTCATGACAACTCCGTTCTTCGCCTGTTGGAAGTAGTACGCATACTCGGTCCCGTCGACGTCAGTTGAAATCTCATTCACTCGAGGGAGTGGATGAAACACTTTGAAGTTCGTTTTCACACCTTTGAGCATCGACGAATCGATCACGTAGGAGTCTTTCACTCGTTCGTAGTCTTCCGGGTCGGCAAAGCGCTCACGCTGGATCCTCGTTACGTACATGAGATCCAACTCACCAATGATGGACTCCGGGTCGGTTACCTCGGTGTACTGCCCTCCGTGGGCTGTCAGGTCGGTGCAGATGTCCTCAGGCATCCTGAGATGCGGGGGACTCACAAAGTAGAATCTTGGAGAGAACGATGCGAGGGCCTGGACCAGGGAGTGCACTGTCCGCCCGAACTTCAGATCTCCGATGAGGCCGATCGTGAGGTTTTCGAGGCCGCCCTGGGTCTTCCGAACGGAGTAGAGATCCAGCAGCGCCTGTGTCGGATGCTGATTTGCACCATCGCCGGCGTTTATGACCGGAATGTCGACAGTCTCCGCGGCATACCGTGCCGACCCTTCCACCGCACTGCGGATAACGATGATGTCGGAATACATGCTGATGGTCATCAACGTGTCGGCGAATGATTCTCCCTTTTTTGCCGAGGTCGACGTGGTCCCGTCCATGAACAATGTTCGACCGCCCATTCGCTTCATGGCTGTTTCAAACGAGAACCGTGTCCGGGTTGACGGCTCGAAGAACAACAGTGCTGCCAATTGGTCCCCCATATCCGGGACAATCTCACCGGATTCGATTCTCGTTGCGGTTTCCAGATAGTGAACTATGTCGGCCTTCTCGAGATCGCGTATGGAAATCAGGTTCTGCATCTCAAGCCCCTCCTCTTGCGTCCATTTTCTCCCACGCTCTGTGCCGGTATTCCTCGGCCCTGGCGCCCGGGTTCGGATCCTGGTAGATCCCGCGACCAACGATGATCAGGTCGGCCCCGCCCGATGCGGAATCTCCCGACACCGCATCGTCAACCGTCAGATAGTGCTGGCCGAGGGAGTCACTCCCGGTCTCCAGCTTCACGCCGGGGACAAGCAGCAGTTGCTCATCGGGGATGATCTGCCGGAGCCGGGCCAGGTCAGTTGCGTTGCTTCCGTGACCGATGTACCCGGCCACGCATCCGTAACGGCTTCCAATCTCGATGACCCGCTCGGTGTACTGCTCATCTATCAGGTTTCCCCGCGAACTCATCCGTGCGAGAAGGAAGGCCCCCCGGTTCGCTACGTCGTCAAACAGGCCCTCCAGAATTGCCTCGCCGGAGATCATGTGGACCGTCACGAAGTCGGCCCATTCGGCGATGGTGAACGGGCCTCCGCGGAACTGGTGACGCACGGTATTGCCGATATCCGCGAACTTCCGGTCCTCGAGAATCAAAAACCGGTGTTGATCCGCGGAGTCGCGGAGCCGGGTGAGAAATGAGGCGTCGAAGTCCTCCAGGATATCGATGTGGGTCTTCAGCATTGCGATGCTGCCGGCGACCTCCGACAGAATGGAGAAGAATCGTTCCTGCGTTGTCACGTCGAGCGAAAGCACTAGATTGGAGCGCCTCTCGCGCATCGTTTCCCGAACTCGCTCGGCCAGGCGGTTTCCCACGACTGGGCCGTTCCCAACTGCCGGCCCCGACGGGT
>DAOWMR010000288.1 GCA_030642995.1 Spirochaetales bacterium | reverse complement strand
GTCCGACAGGGTCAGTGCTTCAATCTGATCGTGCGTAACGTAGACGGTCGTTGCGGACAATTCGTGGTGGAGATGCTTGAGCTCGGCCCGCATGTTTGTCCGCAACATGGCATCCAGGTTGGAAAGGGGTTCATCCATCAGGAAGATGCGTGGTTCAGCGGCGATCATCCTCGCTACGGCTATTCTCTGCTGTTGCCCTCCGGAGAGTTCTGAAGGGTAGCGTTCGTCGTATCCCTCAAGTTGAACCTTGCTGAGAACACGGTTCACCGTCTCGGCCATCTGCTCCTTTGAGATTTTTCGTTGTTCCAGTCCCAGGGAGATGTTCTTCTTGACGGTCATGTGGGGCCAGAGGGCATAGCTCTGGAAAATGAACCCCAGGTGGCGTTTCTCCGGGGGCACATAGATGCCTCTGGCCTTTGAGAAGTAAACCTTGTCGTCAACAGTGATCTCGCCGTCGTCCACATCCTCCAGCCCGGCGATCATCCTCAATGTGGTTGTCTTCCCGCATCCGGACGGGCCGAGGAGCGTGAGGAATTCCTTCTCTCTGATTTCAATGGAGAGATCTCGCACGGCGGCTACGCCGCCGTACGATTTCTTCACATTGCTGAGTACAATGCCACTCAAAGTGTTTTCCTAGTTCCCAACTTCCTGTACCCAGAAATCCTGCACCTTCAGACCTTCAAACCACATGAAGTCGGCATCAACAATCCAGCTGTCCAGGTCATACCACGCCTCGCCGCCCTGTGCCAACGGAACGGTGTCGCGGGGACTTTTCGAGCCTGGCTCGTAGTACGGTCCGAGGCCCTGGAGCAGCTGGGCGCTTTCCCCTTCGTCGTACGGTGGTGTCAAAACGGTATCCAGTGTGATGCTGATGTCACCAAGGAGGAATGCCGTGAAGAGCTTCGCCGCGTTCGGATGCGGCGCCTGTCGGGCAATACCGGTATACACCGGTGCAATGATGTTCTCGAACGGCGTCAGAGGCGTGACGATGCCGTTTGCGTAGCCCTTTGATGCATTGTATCTGTTGTATGTGTATCCCGTGATGGCAATTGGCGGATCGGTCTGGCCCATCTCGCCGGATGCCTGGGCCACCTTGCTTCCCGAACTCAGGATGATCAGATCGTTGTGCAGCAGCCGGTAGATGAATTCATAGCCGGCATCGGGTACGCCCTCGTGGAGCTCGATACTGTTGCCGGTCATGTCCTTGTAGGCAGCGGCAAACTCGTCGGCATGCGAGACCATGGTCCAGAGCCCCATCTTGTTTGTGAGCGATGCCATGGGGTCCTTGAGAACAACTTTACCTCGCCACCTTTCTTCGGTGAGCTCCCAGACATTTGAGATGGGCGGAGCATCAGGGTAGACCTCTGTGTTGTACATGAGCACATACCCTTCAACAATCCGCATGAGCAGGGGCTCCCGCATCTCTTCCGGAATCTGATCCACGTACATGTCCGGAACGAAGTTGACCAATCGGAAGTTTCCAAGCAACTCATGAATCACCAGACCTGATCCACCGGTGGTGATCACGTCAGCGTTGAAAAGATTCGCATCCTGTTCGCTGATCGTTTTCTCTACCGTTCCAACTGAACCGAGATCAAAGTAGGTCACCGTAATCTCAGGAAACTGCTCCATAAAGACGGCGCCGACCGTGGCAATTCTCGACGATGATGAGTAAATGATTACTTCACCTTCCTCGTTGGCCAGACGTTTGATCTCGTCCCAATCCTGGGCGCCTTCATAGGGTCCCAGCTTGGCATCCTGCAGCCACGTGTCCATCTCCAGCGGATAGCCGTAGTCAACTGGTTCTTCCGCAGGCGCCGTGGCGAACAGGCTGAATCCTGACAGGAGAAACACCAATACCAACAACGTCGCGATAACTCTCTTTCTCATAGAAAAACTCCTTTGGTCACAGATTACTCTGTGGAAATTATGACTCTTTTAGCCCCAATACACTCTTGGAACCAAAAAACCTCCTTACAATGAAATTCGCACTGACTATGATCACGAGCAGGATCAGCGTCACACCGTTGGCATGCTGTACCTGATCCTGATCGTTATAGGCGAAAATGATCGTTGTGAGAACACGCGTGGTCGGTGTCACCAGGAGGATGATCAACGAGAGCTCACGCATTGCCGTTATGAAGGTGAGAATCATGCCGGAGAAGAAGCCGCTCTTGGCCAGCGGGAATATGATCTTCCTGAATCGTTTGAACCAGGGGATTCCTTCCAGCTGCGCCACTTCCTCCAGGGATTTGTCGATCTGAAGAATCGCGCTGATTCCTGTTCGGGACGAGAAGGGCATGTTCTTCACGATGACGATGAGGACGATCAGCGCGAACGTCCCATACAACGCCGGAATCGGTCCAAATGGCCGGGCGAACATGCCAAGATAGATTGCTCCCATGGCAATACTCGGGAACACATACGGGGCAAAGGACACAGCCTCCAGTGATTTTGAGATCCTGGTTCCCCTGCTCCGGACGACGGCGTACCCGATGAGGAGTCCCAGGAACGCATTGACTACCGCGGCGGTGACGCCCAGCCGAAGGCTGTTCCATACTCCGCCCCAGATCCCGGGGTTCTTGAATATTCCTTCCTGTCCCCCGGAGATATCGAAGTCGCCTTCGCCAACCCAGAAGTGAGTCGTGAGGTTGGCGAGAGAATAGTCATCGGGCTTCAGCATGAAGGTGTTCCAGGTCAGGAGGACAACCGGGACGACGATGACGATCAGGAGAAACGCGAAAACGATGGTGGTGATGGGAACCTTCCAGGCGCCGAGCTTGTTCGGCCTGCTCCTGAATCCTTTGCCGCCCATTGTTACAAAGCTCTTCCGCTTCCCAACAATGCGGCTATTGACGTAAATGGCCCCCGCTGCAAGGACGACCAGTACCAGGGCAAGGACGAAGGCGTCTCCCGTATTCCTGGCGTTGATGGAGGCGTAGATCTGGGTGGGGACGGTGAAAAACCTGACAGGCAATCCCAACAGGGCGGGCGTCCCGAACGTTCCCATGCTCCGTGAGAAGGTCAGGACAAACGATGATCCCAGCGCCGGAAGGACCAGCGGAAAGGTGATCTTCTTCAGGACTTGCAACCTGTTCAACCCGGTCAGGGACCCCGCTTCTTCCAGCTCCGAATTGATGGTCGCAAGAGCGCCCGAAACGAGGAGGAAGGAGTACGCGTAGTAGTGCAGCCCGAGGCAGATGATGATCGGGAAGGCGCCGTAAGAGACCCAATCCGGGACCATGACGCCAAAGAACGCGGTCAACATGCCGGTGGAGCCGCCGATTCGGTTGTTGCGAAAGATCAACTGCCAGGCCAGGGCCATTACCCAGGACGGCATCATATACGGGATGACGATTACGGAGTTGAGAAAGCCCTTGTAGGGGATATCCGTTCTGACAAGAACCCAAGCCAACAGCGTCCCGAGCAGCATGGAGAGGAAGGTCACACCAATCCCGACCAGTAGTGAGTGGATGAAAGGCTTGTAGAACAAGGCTTGGGCCAATCGGCCGACAAACACACGGCTATAGTGATAGAGAGTGAAGGCGCCCACCCTGGCCTCGCGCACCATGCGAAGATCATTCCGCTGATAGGTCAGCGACGTGATGATGATGTGTACAAGGGGAAGGATCACCAGAAAGGCGAGTACGACGATGAGTACGAGCGCAATGATGTTGTAGGGACGATAACGAAGTTTTGTCAGCGACAGCTTGATGTTCGCGAGTGAGGAAGGACGGTCGAGCACTTCCATCCGTCCGATTCTACTGTTCGCCGTCGTGGTGCGTCAATTGCTGGGCTCGTGTGTCAACAATTCCTGATCGCAGCACCTTCTCCAATCGATCCAGGGCCCAGTCCAACTCGTCCCGGGTGATGATAAGGGGCGGTGCGAAACGGATCACGTAGTCGTGAGTTTCCTTGCAGAGAAGCCCCTCATCGCGGAGCGCCTCGCAGTAGGGCCGGGCGCCGCCCGTGTCCCGGCTGAGTTCAATGCCGATCCAGAGGCCACGACCACGAACCTCAACAATGTGACTTGCCGTGATGCCCCGAAGCCGCTTGAGGGCGTATGCGCCGAGCTTTGCGGAGTTTTCCGGAAGGCGTTCGTCTACCAGTACGTCGAGCGCCGTGCACGCGATTGCGGCCCCAAGGGGATTTCCTCCGTAGGTGGAGCCGTGGGTGCCCGGCGTAAACACATCCATGACGCGATCGTCGGTGAGCATTGCGGAGACGGGGTAAAACCCGCCCGAGAGTGCTTTGCCGATGACGACCACGTCCGGGCGAATCCCCTCATGCTCGAATGCGAACATCTTGCCGGTGCGGCCGAGCCCCGACTGGATCTCGTCCAGCATCAGAAGGACGTTTTCTTCTGTGGCAATT
>DAOWMR010000064.1 GCA_030642995.1 Spirochaetales bacterium | reverse complement strand
CGTGTTGCAGCTGCCGGCGGCGGTGGTTCCGGCGTCAACATCTGCAAGGAACGGCAGTACGGCCCGCTTGTGCGGAATCGTTACCGAAACACCGTGAAACGGCAGCCGATCGGCCAGTTCGAAGAATGCCGCAATGTCGTCTACGAGAATCGGCAGGTAGCGGGCATTGAGCCTGTCGGCGGCGAACCGTCGGTTGTGATACTGAGGACTGCGTGAGTGAGTGATTGGAGAGCCGATAACGCCGAAAAAACGGGTGTCCGGTGTGATGTCACCGAAGCGATAGAGCCCCGTAAGCTCCGCCGGCCCAATGTGGCCGGGCGCAGCCTGCACGGCTTGAGGGTCCGACACGTATGTCAGCAGGCTTCCAAATCTCCGGCTGAGAATGCGGGTGGGAATTCCGTGCGGGCCCATCCCGATGAGGATTTTCCGCGTATCACGCGTGAGGTCGGCGGTTTTCAGGAGTTCCACGAGATCAGTGGTTGACCGCGGTGTCACTGCGAGCTTGGCGATCTCCCGTCCACCGCCGCTGAGCCGGCGCACGATCGCTGCGAGGTCCGCAGGTTGCTCGATGGGATCGTGAAATGATCTGATGACCTCACACCCGGCCGCCCGCGCGTGGTCTCCAACAGCCCTGCCGACCGGACTCTCTCGAAGATCCGATTCCAGATCCACGTAGGCGAACTCGGCGGTGATTGCCTCTTCAAGAAGCCTGAGTCGCTCGCTTTCCGAATCCACGTAGCTTCCGCCGTCCGATGATCGGCGAACCGCGCAAATCAACGGGAATGCTCGCCCAAGCGCTTGTTTCACCATCCCGGGAAATTCTGCGATTACCGCTCGCTCCTCGGCAGTCAGGAGATCAATCCGAAGTTCCGCCAGGTCTATCAGATCAGTACGTGACTGAAGTAGCGCAAGATTCTCGCACAAAGTGGCGCCGGTCAGAGAGAGACAGATCATGCGCCGACAGAACGGAACGCGTCGCCGTTGGACAGGAGCTTCCGGAAATCTGCGTCGGGCACAGCCCGTGAAAAGTAGAACCCTTGCACGTGATTGCACCCGAGATCGAACAGAAGCTCCAACTCCTCCTCCCGCTCCACACCCTCGGCGAGGGTCTGCATGCCAAAGCTCTTGGCCATGCCGATCATTGCCTTGACGATTTCCTGATTTGCGGAATTCGTGTCAACATCCGTGACAAAGCTGCGGTCGATCTTGAGGGTATCAATCGGGAACCGGCGCAGGTAGCTGAGACTGGAGTATCCGGTTCCGAAATCGTCAAGAGACATCGTGATGCCCTGATCCCGCAGCCGGTTCATCGTGACGATGGCGTCCTCAGGATCCTCCATGATCGTCGTCTCTGTAAGTTCGAGTTTGACTGATTCCCCCTTCAGTCGGACCGAGTCGAGGATGCCGTCGATTCGTTCCGCAAGATCAACCTGCTTGAACTGAGACGGGGAGAGATTGATCGACATGTTCACATCTTCGTGCCCATCTCGGTGCCAGGCCTTGAGTTGGCGGCAAGCTCGGTAGAGTGTCCATTGGCCGATAAAGCGAATACTTCCCGTCGCTTCCGCAATCGGGATGAACCTGACGGGCGATATGAGGCCTGCCGTCGGATGGTTCCACCGAATCAGCGCCTCGGCGCCGGTGATCTCCCGGTCGCGATTCACGAACGGCTGGAAATGAAGCGAAAACTGCTCAAATCCTCCCTGGATTGCCGCTTTCAGCTCTGCTTCCAGCGACAGTTGCTCGCGGTATTGGTCTCCCATCTTTTCGGTGTATACCACCTGAGGAGTACGGGTTCGTTCGCTCTCGCTCAACGCGATGTCCGCGTTACCGAGCAGTTCTTCCCGCGTTCGACCATGATAGGGAAACACGGCCATCCCGAGAGAGCAGCCAAACATTATGTCGTTGGCAGGAGGCTCGTGCGGTCGTGAGATTTCCTCGACGACCTGATCGGCCCGAAGCTCGACGGCGTCTATGTTCGGCATATCCCGAAAGATCAGAAGGAACTCGTCCAGCCGATCACTCTGGTACACATTGTCACCGATAACGCTCTTGATCCTGTCGGTGGTCTTGTAGAGCAAGATCCGATTCTTGTCGCGGGTGTTCTTGATCTTCTCGTAGTCACTACCGAGCCGAAGGAGACCGATGGCTATGCGCGGCCCGCGTTCCTGAGCACGATTTTCGGCAAGGAGTTGTTCAAAATCGCGATCGAAAACACGGCGGATCGGCAAACCTGTTGCAGGGTTCCGATTGAGAAGAGCCTCAAGCTCAGCTTCGCGATTCTTGAGAGTCTGCTTCTCCAAGTGGAGATTCTCATTACTGGCGGCGAGACGTCGGTTCTCCTGTTCCAGCTTGGCAAGCCTGGACTCAAACGCCGGCCGCTCGTTCTCGCTCATGATCTGTTCATTCATCGGTTATCTTGCCTGCGGGCCAAGTGTATCACACCTTTCCTGGTGACTCAGGAACAACTATCCTTCGAACTTATACCCGCGACCACGAATCGTGACAATGAGTTTCTGGCTCTTGCTGTCCCCGAGCTTCTGTCGGAGCCAGGCAATGTGAACGTCTACGGTCCGGGTATACGGAACTTCATCATAGCCCCACACGGCGTCCAGGAGTTCATCCCGATCAAGAACCTCACCCTTGTGCTCGCAGAGGTACTTGAGCAGCTTGAATTCCTGAGTGGAGAGTTCGGTGGTCTCGCCCCCTCTTCTAAGGGCCTGCTTTCGAATGTCCAGAACGTAATCGCCAATTGGATAGAACGTCGCATTCGAACCATGACCGGGTCTCCGGCGAAGGAGCGCTTCCACACGCGCGAGCAGTTCAATCATCTCAAACGGTTTTGTGAGATAGTCATCAGCGCCGATCTTGAGGCCCAGCACCTTGTCCACCGTCTGATCCCGGGCAGTAAGCATGAGCACGGGAGTGGTGATTCCTTGCCCTCGAAGATCCCGGCAGACCTCGAGCCCGCCTCGCCCCGGGAGCATCAGATCCAGAATGAGGAGATCCCACTCTCCGGTGAACGCTCTTGCGAATCCTTCAAGACCATCGCCGGCGACACCAACCTCGTAGCCCTCGCTCTCCAATCGGTCCCGCAACGGCATGGAGATGGCCGCCTCATCTTCGACGATCAGTATCTTATGCTCCACTGCGCTCTCCGTGCTCAACCGGCAGTCGGACAATCACCGCGGCGCCCTGGCCCGGCGTGCTCTGTACCGTGAGAGACCCACCATATGTGTCGGCAATTCTCTTCACAAGACTCAACCCCAGTCCACTCCCCGGCACCTGGTCGGCCTGGCTTTGGGCGCCGCGAAAGAACGGCTCGCGCACACGACGCAGCTCTCGGCGAGGAATGCCCCGCCCGTTATCCATGACTTCTATCACGAGGCTGAACCGCCCACCGACCGTCGCCACGGCAGAACCGTGCTCCGCTCGCACATTGAGCGAGATCGTGGTGGATGTATCATTGTGCTTCGCGGCGTTTGAGACAAGATTGCGAATGACCGATTCTATGGCGGTCGAATCACCTCTGAAGCTCGGCAATCGCGGCTCAATCCGGATGGTCAGGTTGTCACGATTCAGTTCGGGAATCTGAGCACAGGTCCGCGCAACCAATTCATCCAATTTGATCTCCGACAGTCGCCCGGCCTGAGAACCTCCCTGCAGACCTGCGTACAGGAGCACCTTGTCTATCATCGTTCGGAGCCGACGGCCCTCATCGAGCATCGCCTTCCCGTATTCCTTGACTTGGTCCGGCCGCGTAACAATCCCTTCGGCAAGGTTATCGGCAACCGCATGGATTGCCGCTACCGGCGTTCGAAGTTCGTGGGTTACCGTTGTCACGAACTCATGTTCTCTCTCACGCAGCCGATTGGCCCGCCGGAAAAGCAGGTAGAACGAGATCGCGGTGGCGGCAAGGAGTCCCAGAACAGTGAAGCTGACAAGTAGATTTCGATTTCTCTCGACGCGCGCCGCCTTTTCAATGCTTCCCGCGCTGTGCCGGACAAGCACCGTCAAGCCGCTCGGAGACCCCACCCACATTGACGAACCGTCAATCACGTCGTCTCGAGAGAGACCACCGTCACTGCGGCGTCGAAGGCTCAACCATTGCTGCACAATGGGTTCCCGTACGCGGGCGTTGACTTCGTTGGCAACTGCCGGCTGGGGATCCATTCCCATTTGACCGATGACCCCGAAGCTCAGCATCGGCCAGGTGGAGATCGACATAGACTCGTCCGCCGGTGGGGCATTTTCACCGATGAGGGCGGCAAAGTCCAGATCGGTGTTTGACCAGACGAGCTCCTCGGTATCGTAGTCAACTACCGCGATGGTGTAATGGTCGGCTCTCGGGCCAAGATAGTCGGCGGCAAGCTCCGGAACGACCTCCGTCGCCAGACAGACCCGGTCAAGGTGGATCAGCAGGTAGCTGGTCTCTTCCGCTTTCAGCCGCGTCGCCTCCGGCGTGACGTGAATGCGCTCCGCAATACGGTTCAGAGGGACCACCAGGGTGAGTGGATCAGACTCCTGTTGCCGATACGGGACGCCGGCTTGCGTTGCTGCAACCGTTCGATGAAGCCACTCATCGGAGGAAGCATCGTTCGGTTCGGTGATCAGGGTGAACTGCTCGGTTTGCGCGTCGTATCGGTAGGTCGCCGCCTCATCGCCGAGCCCCAGGTAGACGACCTCGTCGATCAGACCCGGGAATCGGGATCGATCGCGCCATGCGGCCAGAAAGCTCGGAAAGGTCTGCGAAAGCTCGAAGACCCGAGCAAGTCCGTCAACGTCGACCGGTGTGTCTTCCGATGAATTGTCCACCTTCGGCGGCAGGAGCGTTGCGATGCTTGCGAACTCAAACGCCAGTTCAGCTCGAATTTGACGGACTGCGTTGCCCAGTTCGCGCTGCATGCGGTCTGCTTCCGCCTCACTCGCTGCGTTGAGCCAACGCGTCTGAAACACAGCAGCAGCCGGCAGAGCCAGAAGCAGCACGACGAGAAATGCTGTAGCCAGGAAGTTCCGCCTGCGCACGTTCATACCATCCTAATGTAGCAGTTGATTCTGCTCTGCAAAGCTGGATTTTACACCCTTAACAGAGCTTTTACTCTCTTAACAACCTTTTACGTGAGGTTAACCTACGAACGGCGGGCTTCGCGTATCTTCGTGAGCGCGTATCTTCGCGCATAGCAAGGAGGCATCGATGAGTCAGAACGGTCTGCAGCCAGTCCAGCCCGACCAGCGATCTCAATCCGATAAGCGACTGGCACCCATTGTGCAGTCGCCCGGCCGGAAAGACGTTGCCCAGGTTGGCGCAACTGGTCGGGTTCGTCGGGCGGGAAGTCGACGTCAGGCCCGCACCGCCCTCTTCGTCATTCTCGTTATCGCAGCGGTGCTTGTTGCGGGATACTTCCTGTTCATTCCCCGCGAAGAAACTCAAACCCTGAGCGACTACTCGATCTCAACAGCCACCGTGGCGACCCTCCAGGATACCGTGGAGCTATCCGGCGTGGTGAATGCCCGCGCCGAAGCCACCATTACGGCTCCGGAATCCGGCACCATGGGGCTTCTCATGGTCTCCGAGGGAGACTGGGTCACCAACGGTCAACTCGTCGCGATTCTTGAGACCGAAGATCTCCAGGATCAACTGGACTCAGGGCAGCTTCAGCTCCAACGGGAGCAGCGTGACTTTGATCGATTTCTTCTCCAACACGAGTACGCCCTCCGAGCATTCGACCGAAAACGCGACAACCTCACGGACGCCCTTGCGGATGCTCAAGACGAGTTGGCCGACACGAAGGAGCTCTACGATCTCGGATCGGCCGGCCGCTCGGAGTTGGAGGACCACCAGGATAACGTGGACACCGCTCAGGACGCCGTGGACGATCACGACGCAGAGGTGGAGGAAGCCCTCGCAATACACGAACTCACCAGGAGCAACTATGAGGATGATCTCCTGACGATCCGGGAGGACATCGTTGATCTCGAGGAGCGCATCACCGATGCGCGCGTGACAAGTTCCATGACCGGTCGGGTCATCTCAATTGCCGATGCGGCGACGACCAGCGGCGAGCGGATCCAGCAGTATCAGACGCTCATGGAGATTGCCGACTCCAGGAATCCGCTCATTCAGTCCGAGATTGAGGAACAGTACGTGGACCTGATCTCGGTTGGTCAGCCCGTTGCCGTTGATATCTCCGGGACCCGGGTTGTGGGCGCGATTGAACGGATTGGTCTCACGGCGCAGAGCTCGTCCGACGGGGGCACGCCCACCGTTGAGCTGGACATTGCTATTGACGTGGGCGATGCGGAGATCATTACCGGGACTTCCACGATTGTGGAGGTCCTCATTGGTGAGATTGCGGACGCAATTGTGCTTCCGCGCGGGCCGTACCTCACGTCCGGAAACCGGAAGTACCTCTATCGCGTGGACGGCGAGGCAGCTACCCGGATCGAGGTTACCTACGGCACAGTTACCAACAATTCGGTTCAGATTCTCACCGGCGTCGAACCGGGGGACCAGATTATCACCAGCAGCTACACCAACTTCATCGACCACAAGACAGTCCAGCTAGGAGGCAACGAATGATTACTCTCGAAGGCATTTCAAAGAGTTACGATCTCGGCTCGGTGCAGATCAGCGCCCTCAAGGGGATTGACCTCACGATTGACCGGGGCGAGTTCATCACCGTCATGGGTCCGTCGGGTTCCGGAAAATCGACTTTGCTCCACATTCTGGGCATCCTGGACACCCCCGACGGTGGGACCTACCGTCTTGAGGATCACGATCTCATGACATTGTCCGACAAGGAATTGTCGCGGATCAGGAACCAGCACTTTGGCTTCGTATTTCAGAGTTTCAACCTCTTCAATGAGTTCAACGCCCTCGAGAACGTCATGTTCCCCCTGATGTACGCCGGCATCCGCGGATCGGAGCGGCGCGAACGCGCTCAAACTCTTCTGAGTCAGCTGGGCCTTGACCACCGGCTCTATCACTATCCAAACATGCTCTCCGGCGGCGAACAGCAGCGTGTGGCAATTGCGAGGGCGTTGGCCAACGACCCCACCCTGATCCTCGCCGACGAACCTACCGGGAATCTCCCGAGCGACAAGGGCGAGGAGATCCTTCAGATCCTTGACGGCCTCAATCGTGATGGTGTGACGGTTGTGATGGTCACTCACGATGACGTCCTCGGTCGGCGTGGCTCGCGTTGCGTGCGCCTGCGGGACGGTCTGGTTGAAAGCGACACCGGGAGGGCCGCATGAGACCTATTGATCGGCTCTTGGTGAGCATACGGCACATACGGGGTCGACTCGTGGAGTCGATTCTGGTCGTGCTCGCAACGGCGGTCGGTGTTGCTCTCGTTGCCTCGATGGCGGCGTTCATTCGCTCGTACGATGAACAGACGGAGTATCTGTTGAGTCACCCCGCCTACCGCGAGTTGATCGTGGAGGCGGTGGGCAATGAGACGGAACTTGACGAACCGGCTGTCGAGTATGACCCGGATACGACGTCGGAGACCGCTCTCGGCTATGACGACATTCAGGTGGCCCTGGATAACACTACGCTGGTGAACTACGGCTACCTTGCCGATCGGGAAGAGCTGTCTACGCAACTGCCGGGCTCCGGTAGATTCTCCGGACGAGGGATGGGTGGTGGTGGCACAGTGGCGCCGAGCGACCTCTCCAAGGACCCGGCGGCTGGTGCCGGCGAAGCGGGGGGTGAGCTTCCATTCCCACCCCCCGGTGCATTCCCGCCTCCGATCGACGGGGCTGATATCGCCGACGACGGAACGGGGAGGGGCGACGGTACCGGGTCTGGAGGCAGCAATCCCTTCAGTGCGTTCCGGGAGCAGCGGGAAGCAGCAGCGGCTGCCGGTGAGGAGCTTCCCGAGTTCAATCTGGATCAGTTTTTTCAGGTTGATGACGATGTTCTGACCGAGTTGCCACTGGAGTCATTTCCGGGGAGGCGGGTCTCCGCGGAGTTCTTCCAAGCTTACGGACTCGACGTAGCCGAGGGATCGGAGTTCACCAATGAAGATCTCGAGTCCGGAAACCAGGTAATAGTCCTCGGCAGCGCGCTTACCGAAGCGCTCTTCCCGGATGGCGACGCTGTGGGAACACGCATCAGGCTCAACCTCCAAACCTACACCGTGCTCGGGGTTCTCTCCCCAACCACGCTCACTGATACTGAAACAGGGGCGTCCTACAACGACGTGGCCTACGTGCCGAATGCGGCCGCTCAGATCAACTTTGGCGGCAGAGTGATTCGCATGGGCCGGCCGGCCGGGACCCTTCGCTTCGCGGTTGACGACAGCGCAAATTTGGATCTTGCCACAACTGAGCTCCAAGTCCACTTTGACGCGGAGTTCGGTGATGGCTCTGTACGGATTACGGCTCCGCTGGAAGAGCTTCAGGCTGAAAGGGAAAAGCTCAGCCAGATCCTATCCGTGGTTCTGTTTCTCGCCGCAGCCGGCCTATTCATCGCGTCCATCAATCTTTTCAATCTGATGCTCATGCGCGTGATTAAACGAACCAAGGGAATTGGAATCACCCGAGCCCTTGGCGCAACACGCAACGAGGTGGCGCGTCAGTTCCTCAATGAATCCGCCTTCATGAGTCTCACCGGTGCGGTCATCGGATTTGCGGTTTCGCCGCTCGTCTACCGTTTGCTCCAATCTGCGCTCATCGCCGAGGTTTCGAACGTCACAGTAGTGAATTGGCTGTTCCTCTTCGTAGGCGCTCTCGGTGCGTTTCTCTTCAGCCTCATATTCGGTGTCTACCCGGCTCGTCAGGCCGGACGCATTGATGCAGCCCTCGCAATCCGGTCGGAGTAGGAGAGTCCAATGGTTTCTACACTCAAGTCGTTTGGCCAGTACTTCAGAACGTACCCGCTTCGCGGGGTGCTCACTCTCCTCACCATAGCAATTGGCGTGGGTGCGCTGATCATCACGTTCAGTCTCAGTTTTGACGTGAACGATGCCCTCCAGGAAAGCCTCTCTGAGAACGGCCGACGCGTTGTCATTGCGAATGCCGAGATCGGAGACGACGGCCGGATTGATCGTCAGTTCCCCTCGGACTTTGGCGCGAATGTCACCGACATCCTGTCGGCGGAATACGAAAACCTGGGTGATCTGACCCTCGTGAGTGAGGCGCGCTGGAATCGTGTCTCGGCAAATGATACGAGCTACCAGGTCCGTTCCTCGGTTGCGGCGGGCGCAACCTATGACGACCTGATGGATCTGGAAATGGTCGCGGGGAGTTTCTACACACAGGAAGACGTGGATGATCGGCGACAGCTCGTGGTCATATCGGAATCCACCGCCAGAGTCCTTTTCAGCAGCGCGGACCAGGCAATTGGTCAACAGATCGAAACTGCCGTCCCGGTCATTAGCGTTATCGCATCTTCCGGCGGAGGTCAAAGTCGGCGGATGAGCCTGTCGCAGGAACCGTACACCGTCGTCGGTGTCTTTGCCGACGTGTCGGAACTCGAACGCGAGGCATTTGGCGTAGGTGATTTCATCATCCCCATCGGAACCAACATACCGGCCGGATTGCAGATACACTTCGATCCGTCCTCCGTCGTCATGGCTCGTCTGATTGACGATACCGTGGAGTCGGCCGCATCTCGGATTGGGGTCATTCTTGAACTCGAGTACGGTAACGAGACCGTTGTCTCGGTCTGGGAAGGATCGCCGGACGGCCCGGATCTGCTCATTGAGGAGGCGCGCCGGTCGGTGAGCAGCTTTGCCCTCACGGTAAATATCCTCGGTGTTATCATCCTGGCGGCGAGCTCAATCGGCATCTTCAGCATCATGCTTGTAGAGGTCCTGAATCGAATGCGGGAGATCGGTCTCCGACGCGCAATCGGCGCAACTCGGGCCGGCATTCGCCGGTTCTTCATGATGCAGGCGCTCTACTTCTCGCTCGCAGGCAGCGCAATTGGTGCCGGATTGGCGTTCGTATTCTATCGGATGATCGGGGCATCGCTTGTTCCGTTCTTTGAGACATCAGGCCTCTCGGCCACAGATCTGAATCTGTCGGTCCCGGGCGCCGTCCCGATTGCGTTGGCTGTTGGCGCCGCGGT
>DAOWMR010000152.1 GCA_030642995.1 Spirochaetales bacterium | reverse complement strand
CCTCTTCCGACAGGTTCAGCATGAACCTCTGAACGTCCCGGTTTTCCAGGATTGTTGCTCTCTGCACAACGTTTGCGAATGTCTCCTCCTGGATGGCTGATTGGTAGTGACCCGTGAGTCCCCTCCATGCGTAGGTGACGCCGTCGACACCGTTGTTGGTATCCACGGAAGTTATGCCGACGAAACCAAGAACGAGGGAGTCTCTTCCGTCGTGGTAGTCCCCAGCGAGCTTGATCAGCATGAGTAGATGTCCCGCCAGTGATTCAGGGGCGCTTGCGGTTGGTGTGGTGACGATGAGCTCGATGTGCTCAACCTCATCGGGATCAATCCAGTCTCGGAGATTGGGAGCGTGGATTTGAGTCTCGCGTGTCTCCGGTGTGGACGCGAAGAGCTCTGTGGACTCGAATAGCTCACAGAAGAAGGTGTATCTGTCGGGCAATCTGTATCGAATCCGGTTCATAGGGTCTTTGAAGTTCGAAGGCATGAAGAACTCAACTGCGAAGGTCGCGAAATCAAGTCCCGGCGAGCCCATTCCCCGTTCGTTTGCATAGCCGGCAGAATTGGCATTCTGTGCGATTGAAGGAGCAAGCAAGCCGGGGGACCAGAGTGCGAAGCTACGCCATTCTTTCCTGCGATCGGGTGGCAGTTCGTCGTAGTAGAACGTTGCGAGGCTCTGGATCAATGAGCGTTTCAGGTGGGTGCGATGAAAGGAATCCGGTGGTTCGCCGAAGGTGTCCGGCATTTGGAAGTTCCTGATCCGAAGTTCTCGCCGCGTCTTGGATACCTGGATGAGATCGACCTCTGAATCTCCGGTGACGTAGGGTGAACTGTCCTTTGCTACGGTGATTGGTTCCTGGAACCTCAATTCCGGTGGGAGAAGGGCAAGGACCTCCCGGATGGCAGTGATCTCGGCAGGTGTCCACGGGTTTTCCTGGTTCCTCGTGATCGCGAGAGAACTCCGAATCTCGATAGCGCGAATCCGGGCCTCGAGATCGCCTCCCTCCGGGGTATCGACCGCGGCCAGACTGCTGGCGAAGAGAATCAGTACCGCGATACAAATCTCTCTCGCCCCCGTTCTTCTCATCACTCAGCCTCGCGCGGTGAGGAAGGCGTCTTTCTGAACTCAGCCACGATATAGCGTTCGCCGAATTCCCCTCCGACGATCAGGAAATTCCCTTCGGCATCGAGGTCAAAGATCAAGTTCTCCTCGGTCGTTTGAAGCGAGAAGGAATACCAGACGAGATAGCCTCTGCCCTCCTTCGTGACAATGGCAACGTGGGTAAATGAGTCGCCGTCGAACAGGCCGCCGAATACGGTGCGTGAGCTTCTAGAGTCGTCCTCGATGGTGGAGATCCTGTAGAGAGCCGGCTCTCCGGGGGTGTCGCCCGGTACGATTTCCGTGGTGGAGATTCGTGCCTGGATCTCGGATTCCGATTGGCCAAGTCTGATGGAATATGTTCCCTCGAGGTCGATGAAATGAGAGTACTCGCCGATTCTTGCGTTCAGGCCGGCGACTCTCCGAAAAACGGTATCCTCGATGTATTTGAGCTCTCCCTCATCCAGTCCAATACCGATATCGCCGTTCGGATAGACAGAGACGATTCGGTTTCGCCTGACTGTTCCTGGTGCTGAGGGATTCATCCAGATCAGCCAATGTCCATCGTCCGCGGCATGAATACCCACGAGAGGAAATGAATCATTCTCGAAGGAACCACCGTAGAGACCTTCTTTGACCGGGCAGTATCCGAGCTCACCCACTTTCGACAGAACCGTTACCGAATAGGCATCAATCTCCACGCCGCGGGAGACCGTCATCGTGTCTCCAGTTTTCTCAAAGGCGACATACACGTGGCCCGTGGCGCTGTGGAAGTACTGGTATACACCTTCAAGAGCCGGCGCCTCGGGTTGCAGTTCGTCCATGTCCACACGATCGTCGACGTGAGTGAGTACGTTGTAGGTGCGGTCGTCACTCGAGGATGGATCCCGAGACCCGATAAGAAGGTTTCCAGAGGCATCCACCCGGATGATTTTGTTGAACTCGAAATCGTCCTCATCCGGGCTGTACCAGAGGAGCATCCACCCGTGCTTGCCCGGGCACACGGCTGCAGTTGTGAACGTCCCGAAGAGCCCATCCCTCAGCTTCCGAACATGTTGGTCCTCCAGCTTCCAGACAGAGAGTTCGTATGCGGGATACCCAATCCCTTCGTACACAAGCTCCGACTGCATTCGATCGAAACGAACAAGGACCCTTCCCATTTCTTCCCGTGGATGTGTGGTTTCGTAAGTACCCGAGATGTCGATGGTCAGAGGGGAATCGGCGGCTCCGCACACCAAAACCGACGTGAGGAGCAACAGTGATACGGCCAAACGGCCTTTCATTGCCAATGCTGCTCGGCGAGAACAAGTGCATCCCACCTCTTTCGCAGGCGGGATTGGGCTACGTGCTGCACTGTCCGATGTCAAACACCCGTACTGTCTCGAATTCATGCCGGGCTACGAGACGGGTGACTTCCAGATGAGAAACGTCCATAATTCGTTGCGGGTACGATTGCAGGAGGGGCTCAGGCAGTTGTGCTTCGCCGGTCGTCCAAGCGGCCGTGATGAATTGAGCGATCGGGGCGTCCGCATTGGGCCAATGTGACGTGCCGCCCTTGTGCATTATCGCCTGGGCGCTTTGAAGGGTGAGCCGCCCGAGATCCTGCGTCGGTTCAATGCGCCAACGAACAGAGTGGCGGGTGAAGTAGCGATGATATGTTGCGAACAAGGTTGACGCGACCACCACCGGGGGTTGTTCGCCGCTGATCGCAGACTCGATTGCGTCAAGCGTATCTTGTTCATTGCCGCCGTCGGCGATCTCGAAGCGCTGGAGAGTGAGATGTACTCGGTCCGCTATCTCCCCTCCAACAGCTTCTGCAATGGTCTTCTGGAGGGCGAGCACTTGGCTTGCGCATTCACCGATGGGCGATGCAATGAGAAAGTAGTCGCCCGGTATCGCTGTTCTGATCACGACATCATTGTGTCAGAGAAAGTCAAAAATGTCCAGCGTTCTCCGCTGTCGTGCTGCGTGGCTTTCAGCGTGCGTAGGTCCCCATGAGCTGGGCCTGTGCGAGTATGTGACCCTCCGCTGCCTGGAGAACCTGTCTCTTGGTGGCTCCGGACGCAAGGCCAAGCACGGTGTCCAGCGCGTAGAGCTTGAAGAAATACCGGTGGGTTCCGCCGGGAGGGCACGGGCCACCGTAGCCGATTCTTCGGAAATCGGTGATTCCCTGAGCGCCACCAATCTCGGGTCTCTTGTCCGGCGGGAAAGCTTCGCGCAGTTCAGTGATGGTCGCGGGGATGTCGTAGTAAACCCAATGGACCCAGGTTCCTACCGGTGCGTCCGGGTCGTCACTGATCAGGACGAAACTCCTTGTTCCTTCCGGTGCTCCGCTCCACTGGAACTGTGGTGACACGTCCGAGCCGTCACAGGTGTAGTCGGGATCAATCGAGTCACCATAGTCAAATGCATTGCTCTCAATCATGAAGTCATTAGATCCCACGGGCTTATCTCCCTCGTTCAGCAGTCCGGCTGCAAGAAAAATCGGTACTAAGAATATACTCATGAGTTCGTGCCGGTGCGGCCGACTCATCCATTGAATTTGAACACAAAAATCGCCAATTGGCAAATTGGTCGGCGCGCGAGTTTTGTCCGGTGACATTCATGGAAGAAAATGCAGGCACATTTGTTCGACAAGGATGGCACTTGACAAAGACAGAGCATATGCTACAATACAGAAACGAAAGGAACAAATGTGAATCCGGTTGAAGACATAGATTCTACCAAAAGAGATTTTTTCATAAAGATTGCGAAAATGTACTATTTGGAGGGCCTCTCCCAGCAGGAAATTGCGGACAAGGTGGGGGCCTCACGATCGAATATATCAAAAGTCCTGAAAACCTGCAGGGATCTCAAACTCGTCGAAATACGAATAAACGACACATCATCTTCCGGTTTGTTGCTTCAGAACGAGATGAAAGAAGCATTTGGTCTTTCTCAAGTGATTGTGGTTCCCACGGGAGACAGTCCGGAAGCGACGATGTTCCGTCTTGGGCGAGCCGCGGCGGATTTGCTTCAGTCTCTGATGGATGGTGGGATGAGTGTCGGAATGTCCTGGGGGAAGCTCCTTGTATCACATGGTGCGGCAATTCAGACCAACCAGGCAGATGGATATAGAGGTGATTCAGCTCCTGGGAGGAACGGGAGCATGCGATCTTCAGACAGACGGGCTTGAGCTGGCCAAGGCGCTGGCCCAGAAACTGGGCGCACGATGCGGAGTTCTTGAGGCGCCTCTCATAGTCCAAAGCAAGAGCCTGAAAGATTTGCTGGTACAGGAGCCCCGAATATCACGCGTCCTGAAGAAGGCTGAAGAAGTGGATATTGCCTTGGTCGGGATTGGCTCAAACTACTATGAAACCAGCGCTTTGGTTCGGGCCGGTTTCCTCAGCCGGGAAGAGTCGCAGCATCTCCTGTCCCGAGGTGTTGTTGGTGACATTTGCGGCAGACAGATAGACATCGATGGAAATGTCTGTGAGCTGGATATCAATCAAAGAGTCATTGGCATAGAACTGGATAAACTGAGCAAAATTCCCGAGGTCATCGGCGTTGCAGCAGGGATCCAGAAGGCAGAGGCTATCCTCGGTACTGTGCGGGGAAGATATGTGAATGTTCTTGTTACCGATGAAGAGACATCTATGAGAATCCTGAGTCTGCACAAGGAAACTCAGTGGGACAAGAGCGCGAAATGAAACGATACGTTCTAGGAGTAGATGGGGGAACCGAGAGCACAAGATCCGCTGTTTTTGACGAAATCGGGCGCTGTATCGGTTTCGGCACAAGCGAGAACTTGACCGGTCACCCGCACCCGGGCTGGGCCGAACAATCGATACTCAAGTGGGAATTCTCCCTGGTTGACTCGATCAAGAAAGCGATTTCCAATAGCGGGGTAGACTCGAACGCCATTGCAGCTATTGGGGCAAGTGCCACGTGTCCGACGGTTGTTGCTCTCGACAAGCAGGGCAGACCGTTGCGCGACGCGATCATGTGGATGGATCTTCGAGCCACCAAAGAAGCTCGCGAAATCGCAGCAGCCGATGATCCTGTTCTCAAATACGTAGGATTCGGGAATGTTTCGCCCGAATGGTTCCCCTGCAAGATTCTCTGGCTCAAGAGGAATGAACCGGACATATACGAGAAAGCTGCAACAATTCTTGACCAGCCCGATTGGCTTGCTTTCACTCTCACCGGGGAGAAGACCCTAAACATAAATACCACAACGGTGAGATGGTTTTACGACTCCACTTCAGGAGGCTTTCCCCTTGAGCTGTACCGGAAAATCGGAATTGGGGATTTTCCGGGGAAAATCCCCTCTAGAATCGTAAGACTCGGAGAGCCTATCGGGGGACTGAGCGAGGATATGGCTCAGAAGACAGGCTTGCGGGCAGGGATCCCTGTAGCCGGTGGGGGCGCGGATGCCTATATCGGTGTTGTTGGCGTAAATGCCCTGAAAGAGGGGATGCTGGCGCTGATCACTGGATCCTCCCAACTTGAGATTGGCCTCGTGGACCGGGAGTTTCACGCCCCGGGAATCAACGGAACTTTTCCAGATGCCATCACTCCCGGACACCAGGTAGTGGAAGCAGGCCAGATATCAACCGGCTCGGTCCTCAAGTGGTTCAAAGACGATTTCGTTAATGGAAGGATCACAGAAGCTGCGTCCCGGCGAGGCGTCTCCGTTTACCACGTGCTGGATGAAATGGCGGCGCAGGTTCCATTGGGATCTGAGGGCCTGCTGGTGCTGGAGCACTGGCAGGGCAATCGCACACCTTGGGTGGACCCTGCCTCCAGGGGTGTGATCAGGGGGCTGACCCTCAGCCATACTCCCGCCCATGTTTTCAGAGCGATGTTGGAAGGTGTTGCCTACGGAACCGCCGTTATCCTTGACAGAATGGAGGCGCAGGGTGTGGAAATCAACGAAATGGTCGCCTGCGGTGGGGCCGCCAATAGCAAACTGTGGATGCAGATTCACGCCGATGTTACGGGCCGGCCCATAACGATCCCGGAGGAAGCTCAGGCGGTCTCGCTTGGTTCTGCAGTTCTCGCCTCCGTGGCTGCAGGGATTTACGGTTCCATTGAGGAGGCCGCGGGGGAAATGGTACGGGTTAAGGGGGTCATTGAACCGGACCTCCACAAAACCGACAGATATCGCTTTTTCACGAATCAATACATGAATACGTACGAGTGTCTCAAAGAACAATCACATGAGCTTGTGAAAAGGGTGGAAGAAAGCCGTGACGAAGAGAGGGATCTGAGTGAAGCATCTCAAGACACCTGAGTCAACATTGTTCTACATGATGCTGATCAGAGCGTTTGAAATGAAGATTTCCGAGGCCTTTGCCTATGGCAAGCTGGCCGGCACGATGTTCCATCTCTCTGTGGGCCAGGAAGCTACATCGGTTGGGACAATTGCTGCTTTGGAAGAGGGTGACTTCATCCAGAGTCATCACCGCGGACATGGTCACATGATTGCGCTGGGAGCGGACATTGACCGGATGATGGCGGAGATGTTTGGCAAGATTGACGGGTACTGCAAGGGAAAGGGCGGTTCGATGCATATCGCAGATATTGGCCTTGGCAATCTCGGAGCGAATGGAATCGTCGGGGCGGGCATACCCATTGCTACTGGAGCGGGATTGGGGTTGAGCTACTTGAACAGTGACCGGATTGTCATGTGCTTTTTCGG
>DAOWMR010000456.1 GCA_030642995.1 Spirochaetales bacterium | reverse complement strand
GTACTGCCAATGAGTAGTCATCGTAGATGTTGAGCTTGTTCTCCGTCTCCGAATCTGTCGGGAGATACCCGGATATCTCGACGAATCCGGGGAATCGTCCTGAATCCTCCTGGTAGATCTGGAGATCCCGGAGCAACAGGCGAGTAAGTATGCCGCGGCTGTAGATAGGGATTGTAGTCACCATTGCCACACTGAGGATCACACCCACCAGCAGGCTCACCACCATCCAACGGTTCGCCGCCATTTTCCGGAAGACAAATAGCAGCATGGGCTACCTCAAGATTACCTCTTCGCCCTCTTCAAGGCCGCTGATGATCTCCACTTCGGTGGCCGTCTCCAACCCCACGTCAATGTCCCTTTCCACCCGCACGCCGTTGACAAGGATGTTCACATACCTCTTGGTCGAGTATCGCTGCACAGCGCGTTTGGGTAGAACCAGGACATCTTCCCGTCGGGCAAGCACGAGTTCCGCTCTGCCGGTCATTCCAGCGTGGGCATCCTGTGGGAGACCAGGGACAGCGATCTGGACAGCGTCTTCATACTCCTCACGCTGATCAAACGGCACGCTTGATTCCGTGAGGATTACGACGCCCCGGTACTGCTCGTCGCCAAGTGTAACAACGCACTCCATTCCTACTTTGAAACTGCTGGTCTGAGATCCCCTCAGATCAAAGACCAGTTCTGTTGGATCTGCAATTCGAACAAACCGTTGAAACGCCTGAAGATACTCTCCCTCCTGGGCCAAGCGGCTTACCCATGTTACCTTTCCGGTGATCGGGGCGTAGAGGCGGGTGGCTTCGAGCTCCGCGCTGAGCTGATCAAGCCGCATTGTTGCTGCATCGACATCGATTCGGGCAAGCTCCAGACGAAACGGTGAGTCTGCATTCTCCAGGCGATGAAGAGTGAGCTGCGCCTTCTGGACCGAGATTTCTGTCTCCTCAACCTGACGCCGAAAGCCACTCAGTGAAGCGCTTCCCCGGCCGGTTATATGAGCGAGCTCTTCCTCCCGAACGAGTGTTTCCTGTGCCGCTTCCAGCCGGAGTTCTGCCAACCGTAGATCGGCCCTGGCGAACTCCAACGAGTACCCGGTGTCCAACTCATCTTCTGCCTGTCTGAGGGCCAGCTCCGCGCGTCGAAGCGACAGCTCGGCCTGTGCGATTTCCGCCTCGATATTGTCAGTGTGGAGCTCGGCGACTATCTGACCCTCCACCACAGCATCGCCCACTCGCACATGGAGAGTCTTCAACCGGCCCCCGCGCTGCCTGAACGAGAGATCAGACTGACCGGCGTAGGCCACGGATCCGAACGCACGAATGGAATCTTCAATCGTGCCACGTGAGATCGCGAGGGTTTGATAGGTGATTTCAGGCGGTTCAATCAACGGAGGAGCGAGAACTTCCTCCTCTCGCGGAACGAGAAAACAGGAACCGAAGAGTAGCGGCACAACCAACAACACCGGGATGGATGCAGCGATCATCCGCCAGAAACGACGATAGGAGGACTGTGGCATCGCGCAATCATAACAGATCACGCGGTTCAGGTGCATCAGGCCGTGGCACGGACCGTGGACAAGACCTCAATCAATCTCCATAGTGACACTTGGATGAGGACGATGAGATGAACGATATCCGAGCAGCGGCTGTTCAGTTTGAACACGTGGCCGGCGACAAGGCCGCTAACATCGAGACAATCCGGCGATTCGTCGAAGAAGCGGTCCGGCAGGATGTGATGATCGTTGCGTTTCCCGAGTGCTGTATCACCGGATACTGGTTTCTTCGGAAACTGTTGCGGGAGCAACTCGTTGAACTGGCCGAGCCGGTGTTTGATGGACCGTCATCACGGGCTCTGGGCGAGCTCGCGCGGAAACACGGCGTGACCGTCGGCGCCGGTCTGGTCGAGATAGATGACGGCTCCACGCTCTACAATACCTACGTCGTGGCAATGCCGGACGGCACCTTCGCCAGGCATCGGAAGATCCACTGCTTCATCAGTGAACACCTGGCATCCGGCTCCGAGTACACGGTATTCGACACTCCGCATGGCTGCCGAGTCGGAGTTCTGATCTGCTATGACAACAATATCGGGGAAAACGTCCGGATCACCGCCCTCAACGGCGCGGAAGTTCTCCTTGCGCCGCATCAGACCGGGGGTTGCACGACCGCCAGTCCGTTCGCCATGGGAGCGGTGGATCCGGCGTTGTGGCACAACCGCCACCAGGATCCTCAAACGATCGAAGATGAATTCCGCGGAGACAAGGGCAGAGGATGGCTGATGCGTTGGCTACCAGCACGCGCCCACGACAACGGCATGTTTCTCGTATTCAGCAACGGTGTTGGAGTTGACGACGATGAGATTCGCACCGGGAACGCCATGATCCTCGACCCGTACGGCAGAACACTCGCCGAAACCTGGAAGGCAGAAAACGAAATGGTCATCGCCGATCTGGACGGGTCACTCCTGGAAAAGTCCACGGGAAGGCGATGGATCAAAACACGCCGACCCGAATTGTACGATCAATTGTCATCCTCAACGGGCAACGAAGAGGAGACGAGGAAAGTTCGATTCC
>DAOWMR010000100.1 GCA_030642995.1 Spirochaetales bacterium | reverse complement strand
CTCATGATCATCAGCGCAAAGCTCGGTGTGCACTGCATCATCGGGGCTCCCGAGGCCTTGAGCCCGGACGAAGGGACGCTCGGCTATTGTCGGGAGGCGGCCGTAGGAAGCGGCGGGTCGGTGACCGTGTCCCACTCACCGACTGAAGCTGTGAAGGAGGTTGACGCCGTCTACACCGATGTGTGGACATCAATGGGCGAGGAGTCGGAGGCACAGCCGCGGACCGAACTCCTCGCTCCCTATCAGGTGACAACCAACCTCATGCAAGCTTCCGGCAGAGCGGAAACCATCTTCCTCCACTGCCTGCCCGCAGTCAAAGGCAAGGAAGTTACCGAAGAGGTCTTCGAAAGCCCGGCAAGCCGCGTCTTCGACCAGGCCGAGAACCGCAAGCACACCATCAAGGCGTTGATGCTCGCAACGCTGGGGCGGGTGTAAGCCGTCGACACGTTCACCGCGAGCGGACAGTCCCCCCACACATCAGCTCGCGTACCGTTGAACAGCAAGAGAATTCGCTTGAAAGCCCAAATCGAGGTCTATATACTCAGAATTGAAGGTTGAGGAGGGCACGGTGAAGAAAATAGCTCTGGTACTTTTGCTGATGATCGGGATTACCCTGATCCTCAGCGCGGCTGAGTCTGATCTATACGTAAAGACACTGTACATTGAGAAAGTGTATCCGCATGAACTCGGCTACAAGATTGAGTACCGACGCTCCAACTCAATGTTTCTCGCGACGGCCTATCTTCCGCTGGAGTGGTTTGGTCGTTCGGATGGCCCGGCAAGAATCGTCTACGCGAACGACAACTCAGTGCCGTTCGTCAATATCTACTGGAGGAACGGGGAGTTTGATCACCTCGTCCTCTTCGTCCACGAGAGTTTCCGGCATATTTCCTGGGGAACTCTCCGGCAAACCGAGGGTGTTGCGAGCAAGTTTGACCTGGACGAGCCCGAGTTCGTCTTCTAGGAATCGCTACTCCTGTGGCGGCGCTTCATCCTTCAATCCCCAGGGAAGTCACCGACTTCCTCACCGCTCACAAGACCTACTATCTCGCAGCACATCTGGAACCCGACGGTGATTGCCTGGCTGCCGCGCTGGGCCTGGGAATGTTTCTGAATCGAGCGCATGGCAAGTTTGTTCGGTACTTCGACGCCGGACCATTCGACCGGCGCGAGATCCAACATCTTGCCCGGCAATTCGAAGGTCGATTGGACCCGGCAACCCGTGCCGAAGATCCGGATCCGGCGGTGGTCGTTGTTGATTGCTCCGGGCCCGACCGTGTGGGACCCGTTGCGGAAGATCTTGTCGGCCTGCCGACGCTCGTCATTGATCATCACGCCACCGGCGAGCCGTTCGGAGACGTTCAATTTGTGGACACCTCGGCCGCGGCCACCTGCTACCTCATCCAACTCATCATTGAAGAGATGGGCGAAACACCTACGCAGGAAGAAGCCGAGATCCTTCTGTTCGGCATCGCGACCGACACCGGTTACTTCAGACACACGGAGGCCAGGGCCGCCGGCCTGTTTGCCGCAGTGTCCCGGCTCCTCCTTGCGGGGGCCTCCCCAAAACTCGCCCACCAACAGATGTTCGGTGGGTACAAACTCGCCTCCCGATTTCTGCTTGCTCGATTGATCAACCGCGCCCAGGTTCTCGAAGACGGTGCAGCCATCGTCACCTGGGAGACCCTCTCTGATGTCGAAGAGTTCGGGAGGGGCAGTCGCGACTCCGACACCCTGTACGAACTCCTGTTTGCCGTTGACGGTGTGCGGATGATCGGATTGATCCGCGAGGAACCGGATGGTAAGTGTGCCGGGAGCCTTCGATCGATCGACACCATTGATGTCAGCAAGGTGGCCCTTGTCTTCGGAGGCGGTGGTCATCGACGCGCCGCCGGCTTCACCATTTCCGGCCAGGTTGACGCCATCCGGGATCAGGTCGTGGACGAGTTTCTCTCCGCCCTCAAACGGTCCTCGAACCCGTAACAGCGCAATAGTCCTCCGCGTAATGCTTCAGAATCTCGCGAATGTAACACAACGTAACAACCCGTGTCGTGAGTGGGCACCGCACCCCACACGGACGGGCCACCTCTGGCACGCAAATTGCTCTTCTACGGCCGGAGGCGTCTGTGACATTATTAACTCGGGAAGTAGTGGATTACCAAAAGACCGGAGACGGACTCGGTCGGCTCGTGGACCAGATCAGCAAGCTGGTGTATGCGTTCCCAGTCGGCCGGAGCGGTTTCTCGGACGAGGACGGCGCCGAGCTCTTGCTCAGATTCCTGCCTCGGATCACACGACTGATCAACCGTTATCGCGAAACCGGGCAATCATTCGAATCATACCTTGCGGCGAGTTTGCGCTGGCAGATCAAGACCCTCGCTGCCGAACGCTCCGGCGAGCGCATTCAGCTCACGGCGCTGCGCGGTCCCGGCAGTGAGCTTCGGATTGCCGAGCAGACACGGGTTGCCCCGCTTGTTACAGAAGTTCGCGAACCGGTCACGCAAGCGTCGTACAGATCTCGACTCAGATGCGGACAGGGACGCAGGCTCGTCCACCTCTCGCTCAAGATGACCGAACGACTCGGCGAAGCCGACTACCGCCGCGTTGCGGCCGCCTCCGGTTGCGATCCCGAGTGGCTGGTCGGCTGCTGGCACAAGTTGCAGGACGGGTGCTCTGCGCAACGGGAGCGAAGGAGATCCACTCAGGAGCGGCGCGATCACGCATGGTTCAAAATCCGATGCCTTCAATACCGGTTACGGCTCGTCCTGGAGACCGAGGAGCGGGACACCGCCATTCGTCAACTGGCAATGTGGCGCCGCCGCTACGAACATGCCCGACGGGTGCTCGGACGGATGCACGATGGTCCGTCGCACGCAGAAATTGCGCGAGTGCTGAACATCCCGAAGGGAACGGTGGACTCGAGTGTCTTCTACGGCAAACGCGAACTCCGCAATGAATCCTATCTGCGCGTTCTTGCCTCCGCCGTGTCTAATTCGTAGCATTGGCGAATGACCGTTCTGCTCGCAACCAACAACGACCACAAAAGACGAGAACTCGCGCAGATCCTGACCGAACACCACGTCGTACTGCCTCGTGAGATCGAGATCGATTTTTCATTCGAGGAATCCGGAACGACATTTTTTGAGAATGCGGTGGGAAAGGCGCGGGTGCTCTTTGACCTGCTCCCCGCAGGGGATGACTTCGCAATTGTTGCCGACGATTCAGGCCTCTGCGTGAACGCGCTCGGCGGCGCACCGGGCATCTACTCCGCCCGGTACGGTTCGCCCGACGGTGGAACTACAGAACTCCCGGCGGCCGAACGAAACGCCCGTCTCCTTGGAGAACTTGGTGACGCCACCAACCGGGACGCACACTTCGTTTGCTGCATGGTTGCCCTCTTCTCCGCCGACAGGTATGCCGTTGTGCAGGAGACCTTCGAAGGCAGAATCTCGCGGGAACCGTCCGGAAGCGGCGGCTTCGGCTACGACCCAATCTTCTTTCTCCCGGAACGCGGGATGACTGTCGCCGAACTCCCGGACGACGAGAAAAACCGGATCAGCCACCGCGGCAAAGCAGCCCGGGGCATCGCCGCAATCCTGAACGTCGTGGCCGCCCAGTAGCTTGACCCCGGAGCCGGGCGCCCCGTAGGTTAGGGCACTATCACTCTGCCCCATTGAAAGGAACCACCATGACCAACAACGCCCAATCAATTCCCGAACGCAAGGATGTCCCGACACAGGATACGTGGAACCTGTCCCGATTGTTCACGTCCGACGAGGAGTGGGAGACCAGCCTGACCCGGTTCAAAGAGAAGACACCGGAAATTGAAAAGTTCAAAGGTACGCTCGGCCGGAGCGCAGCCCGGCTCCGCGAGTGTCTGGACGCAATGAATGAGATTGAGCTCCTCGGCGAGCGGCTCGGCTACTACGCGATGCTGCGGCAGAGCGAGGATGCCGGCGACAGCGACAATCAGAGCCGCTACTCTCGATTTATCCAGGCGAGCAGCAAGTCTGAGGCGGCGGCAAGCTACCAGTCGCCTGAAATTCAGGCCATCCCCGACGACCGAATGAAGGAGTTCCTCGCCGACCCGGTCCTTGCAGATTTCACCATCTCCCTCAACAAGCTCTTGCGATGGCGTCCGCACATCCTCACCGAGAACGAAGAGCGGATCCTGGCCATGCAGGAAGAGGCCAATCAGACCGCGAGCAATTCATTCGGGGCGCTGACCGACGTTGACATGGATTTTGGATCGATTGAGACCCCCGAAGGTCCCCGAGCGCTGAGTCACTCGTCATTTGGATCGCTCATGGAGCACACCGATCGGGACGTTCGGCGGCGGGCATACACCCAGTACTACGCGGTCTTTGAAGGCCACAAGAACACGCTGGTCAACCTCTACGCGGGCAGCGTGCAACTGGATACCTACAAATCCAAGGTTCGAAACTTCGAGAGTGCGCGCGGGTCCCGGCTCTTCCCGGACAAGGTACCGGCGAGCGTGTACGACAACCTCGTGAAGAGCGTCAATGACAATCTTGGCGCACTGCACGAGTACTACGAGATCCGAAAACGGGCGCTCAAACTGGATGAACTGCGCCACTACGACATCCGGGTGCCGCTTGTGCCGGAGCTCAAGGTCAAACACACATACGACGAGGCGGTGAACGTGATCGCAGCCGGTCTCGCGCCACTCGGTGATGAGTACGTCGGGACTCTCCGCAAAGGCCTCACAGGCCGGTGGGTGGATCGATACGAGAACAAGGGCAAGCGCAGCGGCGCATTCTCTGCCGGGTCGTACACCGGCAACCCCTACATTCTGATGAACTACAAGGAAGACGTGCTGCGTGATGTCTTCACCCTCGCCCACGAAGGCGGCCACAGCATGCACTCATGGTACTCGGCAAAGAACAACCCGTTCCAGCACTACAACTACACCATCTTTGAGGCGGAGGTCGCGAGCACGTTCAACGAACAGCTGTTGTTGAAGCACCTCCGCGAGCAGACCGACTCAAAGGAGATGCTCACCTACCTCATCAACAAGCAGTGTGACGACATCGTCGGCACCCTCTATCGGCAGACGATGTTTGCCGAGTACGAGGACGTTTGCCACAAGATGGTGGAGGCCGAGGAAGCGCTGACCGTCGACAGCCTCCGCGCTGAATATCGCAAGCTGCTCGAGAAATACTTCGGACCGGCAATGATCCTGGAAGAAGTCAGCGACCTCGAAGGCCTGCGGGTACCGCATTTCTACCATGCGTTCTATGTCTACAAGTACGCTACGGGCATCTCGGCATCAATCACGCTGGCCGAGCGTGTCCTGAACGGCGGCGCGAAAGAACTTGACGAATACTTCACCTTCCTGAAGAGCGGTGGCTCGCGCTACCCCATTGAGAGCCTGCGCGTGGCCGGTGTGGACATGGAAAGCCCCGATCCGGTCAACACCGCCCTCGCAGTATTTGCCGAACAGGTGCAGGCTTTGAAGAAGCAGCTCGGGTAGCCCCTCACACCGAACGCGCCAACTCCACCGCCTCTTCCGCCAACCGAGTGATGGTGTCGAACTCACCGGCCTGGATGAGAGAGAGCTTGACCATCCAACTGCCGCCACAGGCGATTATCGACGGTACCGAGAGGTAGCTCTGGAGATTCTCGGGCGTAATCCCCCCCGTCGGCATGAACCGCACACCTCGATATGGCGCCGAGATCGCCTTGATGTACTTCACCCCGCCACTCTGCTCGGCGGGGAAAAACTTGAGGAGACTCAACCCGCGCTCCAGGGCCCATTCAATCTCCGAGGGCGTTGCGACGCCCGGCGCCATCGGCACGCCAAGCTTGAGGCAGTAATCCACGACCGTTGGGTTGAATCCGGGCGTGACAAGGAACTGCGCGCCCGCTTCCAGCGCGGCATCCACCTGGGCGGGGGTCAGTACCGTGCCCGCGCCAACGGTCACCTCGGGCCGCTCGGCCCGCACCCGCCTGATTGCCTCGGCCGCCGCCTCCGACCTGAAGGTGATCTCCATCAGCGGCAGGTTCCCGGCGACCAGCGCGTCGGCCAGATCGATCGCCTGGTCACCGCTCTCGATTGTGATCACCGGGACCACTCGAGTATCCTCCAGTGTTCGTACCCACTCTTCGTGTTTCATGTTGTTCCTCGTGTTTCAATCGATTTGTGCTCAGTTTCTGTGTGTCGGAAGAATAGCAGATCACCCCGACAAAACAAATGGGACGCACTTCCACATCATACCTGAGGCACGCTGGAAGACGCGCCGTGATTACAATATGATTGCAGTCGGAATGTGGGATAAGGCATATTTCAGATGGTGATTGAATTCGCGCCAATCGGGATCATCCGCTCCCCATTTATTGAGCTCGAAGGCATGCCGATTCAACCGGCAGGCGCCACCGGGGTTAAGGGTACTGTTGAAGTGTTCGAGGATTTCCACGCGGGGCTTCAGGATCTCGACGGCTTCTCACACATTATCTTGTTGTACCACTTGCACCGCAGCCACTCGTTCAATCTCCACGTTGTGCCGTTCATGGATTCGGAGCCACGGGGGCTCTTCGCCACTCGTGCACCCAGACGTCCGAACCCGATCGGGCTTTCCGTTGTTCAGCTGGACAAGATCGAAAACGGCGTGCTGCACATTCAGAATGTAGACATCCTCGACGGCACCCCACTCCTGGACATCAAGCCTTATGTGCGCGAGTTCGATGCTCAGGCGGGAGCGCGGACCGGCTGGCTTGAGAAAGCCAGGAAAACCGTATCACGCCGGAAATCCGACGGACGATTCAAATAGAGCTGCGGGCGCCTGGCGACTTGAAATCACCCGCTCCAGGAAGTATGATCAAACCAGACCAGGTCTGACCAGACCCAAGGCGCCTGGCGAGGAGATCGACATGGTCGTGGAATCGATCACTGAAGCAAAAGCGCAGCTTTCGGCGTTAGTACAGAAGGTGCAGGAAGGTGAGACCGTCATCATCAAGAAGGCCGGCAAGCCGGTCGCCGTTCTCAGCGAGTATGATCCGGCCGCGGGAAAGCGAAAACCGGGCGCACTCAAGGGGCAAGTTGTTATCGCGGACGACTTCGACCAACTCCCCGACGATATTGCCGAAGCATTCGGCGCAGGCGGGGCCAAATGAACCTGCTTCTGGACACTCACATTGTCCTCTGGTGGCTTGACGATTCGCCGAACCTGCCCGCACCGGCCCGGCAGGCAATCATCGACACCACCAACGTCTGTTTTGTGAGTGCGGCGACCTTGTGGGAAATCGAGATCAAACGGGCCCTGGGAAGACTATCGATTCCCGATTCGTACAATGATGCCCTGGCCCGGCAAGGGTTCCGCGAACTGCCGGTTTCGTGGGCACACACCTGCGCACTCCCCTCCCTCCCACCGATTCACCGGGATCCCTTTGATCGGATCCTCATCGCCCAGGCGATGTCGGATGATCTGGTTATTGTGACCGCAGACGAGACTATTCGCGGGTACGAGGTGCGGGTATTGTAACGCCGACCGGCATGCTGCCCCGCCCCGAAATCGCCTCCACGCGCCCGACTCAATATTGACAGCCGCCTTCCGCCTTTGCTATCTTACGTGTCCTGATCGTAGTGATCGAATCGATTTCCCGCGGCGGTGGTGAAATTGGTAGACACGCTAGCTTGAGGGGCTAGTGAGGTAAAACTCGTGAAGGTTCAAGTCCTTTCCGCCGCACTGAACCAGGCGTTGCCAATCTGGTAACGCCTTTCTTCTTCAAAGGTCGGTGCGGAAAGGACTTGAAACGCAGGGACGTGCGCGACTATTTGGAGCGCCGAGGCACAGGATGTGCCGAGAGTCCCGGAGGCGGCCCGCAAGGAGGCAACACGATGTTGCCGACTGGAGGGCAAGTCCTTTCCGCCACATCTTCCTTTTTGTTTTTAATACAAAGATTTACAAGATCGCTCAGAATATTCGATCTTGCTAATGTTGGCCGAACTTTGGCACGTGTGAGCAACTTCTTTGGAGGTATTTTTTGGACTGCCCATGCTGTGTCGTCGCAAGACTTGACCTGCCAGCAAAGATCATGCTAATCGCCCGGAATCGTCGCGCTACGAACGGCGGTAATGCTCCCGCAGCTGGTCCAGTATCGTATCGAGACTGACACCTGTGACTCTGAGTGCCTTCAGATCCACAGGCGAAGCGGCAACATCGTCCAAAAACCGCCAGAGGTCACTCTGGACCGTGGTGGGGATCTTGGTTTGGACGCCAAGATCGAGGATCTGGTAGAGCCGGAACACGTCATTGCGGTGCTTCGCGATGTCGTGCGAGTCTATTTTCTCGCCGGCTTGGCGCCTCGCGCTCAAGTCAATCCACGCCTTCGCCTTAAGCGGAATCAGGTGAGACGCAGTCACGATCGGCACATCATCAATTACCGTTCGACCCGTCCGCAGGAATGCGTAGTAGTCGTCGTCCAGGAGTATCGCCGAGAGACTCGAGACGTCCTCCCCAACTGGGATTGGGGCCAGATGCCCGCGGGGCTTATCATGCAACAAGTGTGGCGTGCGGGAGAACAGCTCGAGCATGAATGGGAAGTCGGGCTCGTCTGGCTTGTAGAACCGGT
>DAOWMR010000085.1 GCA_030642995.1 Spirochaetales bacterium | reverse complement strand
GTTCACGGTGAAGTCGTAATCCTCGTTGGTGTAGACCGAAGAGACGCCCGTTCGTGTGTAGTAGAAGGTCTGGCGGTCGCGCGTGCGAAGGAGGAAGTGGTAGTGAGTTCGCACCTGTCGGAGGTCCAACTCGACCTTGAACCACCTGAAGAGCCGTCCGCGCCGCTCAACGGTGGCGGGTGCGTGGTGGTCAATCCCATCAATGATGGCTCTGACATGGACCTGCTCGACAGGCGCCGAGGAGAAGATGCGAAGTCGAATGGTGAGCGTGTCGCCAAGCGACGGTTGCTCCGGCTCGAGGTATGGTGCAATCGTGTCAGAGTGGACCGAATCCTGCCATGTGCATCTGTGCATGTGCTCGTTCTCCCTCGGGTGATGGGTCAGACAGGGTGCTGGGTGATCGCGCGCGCAACGAAACGTGTGGGAACAATGACGTGGCTCTCGCTCGCCCTGCCGTATTCAATGCGTTCTATCAACAGTCGCGCGGCCGCCTGTCCGAGCCTGTCGGGATGAATCTCCACACTTGAAAGCCCCGGGTCCTGCTGCCGCGCTTGGGCGGAATTGTTGAACCCCACGCAAGGGATCGGGTCAAGGTGGCGATCGGAGAGGGCGAGAAGCGCGCCGAGTCCGAGGAAATCATCGGTGGCCACCACCGCATCCGGCGACTCGAAGGTCAGTATCCGCTCCAAGGCGCGACAGCCCGCGGGTTCGCTGAACTCATCGGCGTGCGTGATGAGATCGTCTGATTGTTCGAGGCCACGATTGAGCAACGCCATTCGATAGCCCTCCAGCCGGTCGCGCGTCACGTTCATCTCCGCCGGGCCTCCGACGAACGCGATCCTTCGGGCGCCGTTTTCGATGAGGAGGTTCACTACGTCGTACATCGCGTGGAAGTTGTCATTGTCAACCCAAAGCACATTGCCGGGGGTTTCGGGACGCCCGATTACGGTGAAGGGGACTTTGTGCTCGGACAGAAACTGGATGCACCGATCGTTCTGATAGACGGCCATGAGGATGAGCCCCTGGACGACGTCGGAAAATGCGTACTGCTTGAGAAACCGAAGCTTCTCCTCCTCTTCTCGCGAGAACCCATACATCGTAAAATATCCCCGCGCCTGGGCGAAGGTGCTGATTCCCCGGATGACCTGGGTGAAGAAGGGATGCATGAGGAGATCCTCTGCAGACGTTGGGAGAATCAGCCCGAGCGCCTTCAGCGTCTGTGAGCCGGGATAGAGCGCCGAGCGGTAGTTGAGCACCTCCGCCGCCTCAATGACGCGTCGCTTTGTCTCCTCGCTGATTCTCGGATGGTTGTGGAGCGTACGAGAGACCGTTGAAGCGGACACTCCCGCAGCCTCCGCTACATGCCGTATTGTTACCTTCGTCATCGGCTCTGCGAATCGCTCTCCTCTATCTCGCCGTGTTGACGTACGCAACGGGGAAGTCATCCGGGCTGAGCTCATCCACCTGCCGGCCCGTGATACCTTCGTAGTCCGACAGGAGCGATTCCTGGGAGACCGCCGCGTTCACAGGCACCGCCATGTCCACGATCCGGGTGTGGTTCACGTCGTTCGGTGCACCACCGAGCCGCCACTGCCCCGTGACCGCCTCAACGTCGCGGACACGACGCACTCCGGCCGACGGATAACCCTCCTGGCTCAACACGGCCAGGGTGTACCCGAAAGCTGAAGGATCAATCCCGTCCGGCAGGATTTCCTTCGGGAGCCGGATCACGATTTTCCCGGCGTCCCCGTCTATCCGGACCTTGAGCGGTGAACCGCTCATCTCAACGGGCGGCGAGGCCGGGTCATCCGGGCTCGCCGGCACGAGCACCTTCTGGTTCCAACCCTCAATCCATACCGCGTACTCCCAGCCGAACGCGGCCGGGAGCGCCGCGTTTCTTCCCTCCAGCAGCAGGCGTGCGCCGGTGCCCGCTCCGGGATCAAGATCGATGTAGATGTCAATCGTCTGCACGGAGAGGTTGATCGCCGACCCCCACGGGTTCTGCACCGAGCCGGCCAGGTCCACGCTGAACTTGAGGTACTTCTCCTCCTCCTCCACGATGAACTCCGTTAGGTCGTAGACCCCCGGCGGAAAGACCGAGTCAGTGGGATACGCAAAGGTCCCGGGGCCATGGTCGTCTCCAATTGGATCCTCTACTCTGAGGATGACAACGCCATCTCCGAGGTCTGGAAGATTGGTCCTGCCTGGACCCGATGAGGGAAGCGTGTCAAAGACGCCGCCTGACTCAATCATGAAGGCGGCAAATGAGATTTCATCACCGCTTTCCAAATCACCGAAGAGTGCAAGCGGCACCGAAGCCTCAACGGAGCGTGCACCAAAGACCGCATCAATGATTTCGCCGCCGACGAGCCACTCCTCGTCTCTGGTTCGGCGAACTACGGATACACCATCCTGTGATATGTCCAGGTAGATGCTGGAATCAAACCCGATCAACTCGGCGCCCGGAGCGTTCACGAACGGGGCCAACGCAATCTGTCCGGGATGCCCGATGTAGAAGTGAATAGACCCGCGGTTCAGGGCCTCGGAGAGCGGACTTCCGGTCTCAATCGCGAAGTGGAACCTCTCGGTGTCAAATCCATACCGTAGAGCGTCCAGAACGTCGGACGCTCTGGCTTGCGCATCACCGGTGCCGCGATAGTATCCGGCGTTCGCCCACTCATCTTCAGAAATTGTGCCGTCCACCGTTGGAGTGAAGGTGCCGGAAGGACGTTGGGCGGGTGGTTCGGCCCGCTCCGGGATAATTGGAATCCGCAGGTAGTCGGGCACCGGGTCGTCGAGGGCCCGGAAGACATTCGCAAGGAGCTCCCGGAACGCCAGGTCGAAGTATTCATCGACACCGGAATCCTGATCGCTGCCGTACCACCAGAACCAATCCGAACCCTCTGCCAGGTACATGAAGGTGAGGGCCTCTTCCAGACGCTCGGGCGTCGTCTGACGACGATTCCTCATGTCGTAGAGAGCAAGGTAGTTGCGCACTTTGCCGAGGAGATTCCACGCCTTGGTCTCCTCCCGCTCTCCGATCCAGGTGCTGTAATCCGAGGAGAACCAGGCGCCGGGCCACAGGTCCTCAATGACCCGCTGGTCCGGAAAGGCTTCCATGAACTCCGACACCGTCGTCGTCCGGACCGTTTCGGACTCACTGAGCATTCGATAGAGGGCGTGGAAGAAGGCCTTCCCATCGTTGGGATAGTGCTCCCACGCGTTCTCTCCGTCCAGGATGATGCTGACCAGATGTGGTCCGCCCTCTCCGCCGGTCTCTTCGGCCAGACGTCGACGGATATTCTCGAGTCGTCGCATCAAGTCGGCCGCCGCTGCCTCACCCGGTGTGCCGGAGTACTCGAAACCGAGAAGGTCCGAGAGACGAAGGTCCCTGAAGACCATTGCCACGGGCTCGCTTCGGCCTGCCTGGACGATGTAGGGTCTGTAGAGCGCGTCAGCCTCGACGACCGTGTCCGAGGAATCCCGGACAAAGCTCTCAATTCCCAGGCTCTTCGCGAGCACGTGCTCGCCGGTGGCCATCCACCGATAGCCCGCATCAGAGACCATTTTGACGATCTCCTGGGCGACGGCGCCCTCGGCGGGCCAGAGTCCCACGGGCTCGCGCCCGAAGTGATCCCGGTAGATCTCAACACTCCTCTCAAGGTGCGCCATTGCGTCCCTGGGGTAGTAGAACTCAGTCGGCAACTCGGCCGTCGGGTCGTTCTCGGCCGCAATGTTCGTGGAGAAGATGAGCGGGAGAATGGGGTGTGCAAAGGGTGTCGTGATGACCTGGATCTGTCCTGCATCCTGCAATTCACGGTGGATTGCCACGACCTGGCTGAGCACGTGCCGGACCTGGTCGAAGAGCATCACTTTGTCTTCCTGGCTGTAGTCCCTCCCCTTGTCCACCAGTGCCTTGAGTGGCTCGGCCTCGAGGAACATCGGATCGAACCATGCGAGGTTGAACAGAACCTGCAGGTCCAGGTAGTCCTGCTCCGAAAAGCTGTTGATTCCCTCCAGAGAACGTGTGTCGATCTCCTCGCGACGACGGAGCAGCTCGGTGTACCGGGGGAAAGGCCCAATGACGTTGTCATGATTCGCATCGAAGAAGCGCTCCAGAATGAATTGTCTCTCCTCGTTGGTCAGTTCAGACGGGTGCTTCTCCGCAAGGACCCAGTAGATGTCCTTGGCGCCGGCGTTGAAATCGTCAAGCTGGAGCAGGAGCACCGGCGTGAGATTGAACGTCGCCTTCACCTCCGGATACTCACGGAGGATCGCGGCCATGTCGTAGTAATCCTTTGTGGCGTGGACCCGCACCCAAGGCCGCGAATAGACACCTGTCGCGGGGTCCTTATAGTACAGCGGCTGGTGTTGGTGCCAGAGCAAGTTCACATACAGGACATCATCCTCAAGGCGCTCCGGAGCGGCCTCGGGGGCGGAGACCGCTGTGCCGGTAGCGCAACCGTTGAGAGTGAGTGTGGCCAATGCCAAGAATGCGGCGACATAGATCGATGTAGTCTTCACGTGATCCCTCTTTGGTCGGTCTTGCGATTCGCTAACCCTTCACGGCACCTGCCGTAAGGCCACGGGCCAGGAACTTCTGGAGATACAGGTAGAGAACAATTATCGGTATCGCGCCAACGAGCGCTCCCGCCGAAAACACACCCCATGCCTCGGTGTAGTGCCCACCGCGGATGAATAGCGTCAGCCCTACGGCAATCGTGAATTGTCGCGTGTCCTGCAGCACGATCTGTGGAATCAGGAAGTCCGAGTAAGCTCCAATGAACGAAATCAGGGCCACCACCACCAGAATCGGCTTCACGATGGGGATGATGATTCGCCAGTAGATCTGCCAGTTGGTCGCACCGTCCATCTTCGCAGACTCATCCAGGCTCCGTGGCACCGAATCGAAGTAGCCCTTCATCAACCAGGTATTGATGCCCATGGCCCCGCCGAGATAGACCAGTATGAGACCGCCGTGACTGTTCAGCCCCATGAATGGCGCGAAGAGCCCAATACCCTGGATGAGCAGGAACGTTGCAATCATCGTCAACGAGTTCGGAAAGACCTGAATGAGAAACACACTGAGCAGAAGCCCTCGCCTTCCCCTGAATCGGAAGCGCGAGAACGCGAAGGCGCTGATTGAACAGATGAAAATGGTCAGGACCGATGTGATAGAAGCAATCTTCAGGGTGTTGAGTAGCCAGATCCCAAAGGGATGGATCTGATTGTTAAAAAGGTCCTTGTAGTTCTCAAAGTTCGCGTTCTCCGGGATGATCGCCTGACGAACCATTGAGTCCCGCGGGTCAAGCGACGCGGTCACAATGAGAAGCACAGGGAGGAGTGCGAAGGCGAGTCCGATGATTGCCACGATCACCCGGCCGGTAGTGTCAATCTGGCCTCGGAACCGGTAGCGGAGGGGTACCGTCATGTTTCGATCAGACATTCTCGGAGATCTCCTCCCAGACCCGTGTGTACCGGAACTGGAGCGCAGTGACAACGGCGAGGATCGCGAAGATCACGATCGTGATTGCAGAGGCGTAGCCGAAGTCGGCACCCCTGTCGCTTGCGAATGCCAACCGAAAGATATAGGTGATGAGTATGTCGGTGTGGCCGGCTGGAGTTAACGTGCCCGCCATGGGCGGGCCTCCCTCAGCGAAGATATCGATGACCGTGAAGTTGTTGAAGTTGAAGGCAAAAGATGCGATAAGCAGCGGCCCCACCGCAACGAGGAGCAGCGGCAGAGTCAGATGCCAGAACTGATGTAGTGGTCCTGCTCCGTCAATCCTGGCTGCCTCAAAGATATCATCCGGGAGTGACTGTAGTGCGCCCGTACAGATGAGCATCATGTACGGGAACCCGAGCCAGGTCTGCACGATGAGGATACCGATCTTGGCCCAGAATGGATCGGCCAGCCAGAGAGGGCTGGAGCCGAAGATGGATTCAAGGGTAGTTGTGATCATTCCGAAGTGCCGGCTGAACATCGCCCGCCAGATATTGACACTGATGAAGGCCGGCACTGCGTACGGAATGAGGAGGAGCGAGCGAACCGTCCGCTTTGCCGGCATCCTGGGATGGTCCAGGACGAGTGCAAAGAACAACCCGAAAACGAATGTCAGGAAGACCGAAAGAGCAGCAAAGACAAAGGTCCAGACGAGCACGCGCACGAACGGCCCGGCAAGAGCCGGACTCGTGAAGAGCCGAACGAAGTTCTTGGTACCGATGGCAACCCAGTACCCAGGCCGCAGAACCCTCCCATCCTCCGAGGTGAATGCCCCCTCAACCGGGCTGTAGACCGTGCCGTCAATCTGATCGACCATCGCATCGATCTGTCTGTCATAGACGTATCGTTGTTCGAGCTGTTGGGCGGCGTCGAGTGAGGAGACCCGTGCCGTATCGGGCGCTACCCCGTACTCTACCGCGCTGAGCTCGTCAAGGTGCTTGAGCACCTCAACTCGACTCAGGCGCTGGTAGCCGCTGATCTCCGTTGGAATGCCGTTACTATCCAGTGGCCCGAGGATGTTCCGTGGGACCCGATCGGCAGGAGCCAACTCCTCGCCGGGATCAGCGAGGAAGTCTCCCTCCTCCGATTGCAGCCAGAGTATAAACTCGCCCCCCTCGGAGCGATATGCGGTCCAACTATACTCACGGGCCCCTTCCGGAAGATAGGTGCGGCTCTCGAGCTGGTTGATTACCTGAATCTTGGTCAGAAGGTGACCGTCTCCGTAGTTGGTGAAGGCCACGTAGAGCGTGTACGCCGTCGGGTAGGCCAGCATGATAATCATCAATGCAAGTCCGGGTGAAAACCACTTGAACGGGTACGCTTTCTCATACAGAAAGGCGACGTTCACCCCGACCGTGACGAGGAAGACCACAATGGCGAGCGGATAGCGACCGTTTGCGATCAACGTCCAGATGAATAGCAGGCTTACGGTATCCAGGATTGCCAACAGTCCAAGCCGAATTGCGATGCGGAACGGCTTGGACGAGAAAAACGGATGACGAGGAACGTCGTCGTTAAGTAAGGAAGAGGGCGCCGAAGCGCCCCCTTTCAACCGTGCGGCGGACACCTAGTTCCCCGCGATGGTGTTGCGAATCTGCTCGGCAGCGTTGGTGAATGCCTCTTCGCCAGTCACCTGCTCCTGCATGATGAGTGTTACGGCATCGCCCCAGGCCGACCACACCGCGGACATCTCCGGGATTGCCGGCATCGGGAGACCTTCACGGCCCGCCTCGCCGAACGCGGAAATCCGCTCATCGCTGACCCGAGCCAGGGCTGCCTTGTGGGCAGGCGCCCGGCCGTCGCGCTCGTACATCTCGTACATGACATCGGAAGTCGCGACAAACTCGGTCAGGAACGCGATTGCCAGCGCCTTGTTGTCGCTGAATGCGTTGACCATGAAGCCCTGCACACCAAGGAACGGCTTCCCGCCGCCCGGGATCGGGGCGATCTCGTAGTTCACGCCCGAGGTATTCAGACGATCGAGCGCCCACGGGCCGGTGATCATCATCGCGGCCTGGCCGGTCTCAAAGAGCGTGTGGTAGGTATCCCAATCGACACCGGCAGGAATGTGGTCATCAACGACCATGTCCTCGAGCCACTTTGCTGCGGCGAGGGATCCCGCGTTGTCGATGCCCACGTCGTCGGCGTCGTAGGTACCGTCAGGATTGACGCCAAAGACGTATCCGCCGAAGGCCGTCTGAATCGGAAAGAAGTGGTACGGATCACCTTCCTGGCGGACAAATCCATACTCAACCGTTCCGGCGTTCTCGAGCGCAATCGCAACTTCCCGGACTTCGTCCCAATCCGCCGGCGCACTGTCGAGCATATCCGCGTTGTAGAAGAACGCGATGTTCTCAACGGCGTAGGGTAGACCGTAGAGCTGACCATCGTAGGTGAATGCCGCAATAGACGCCTCGGTGAACTCATTTACCTTTGCGCCAAGGTCAAGCGGGGCAACCACACCGCTGGTCACCAGCTCGCCAAGCCAGTCGTGCGCGCCAACCAGAATGTCGCCGCCTTCGCCGGCCGGCCCCGCAACCTTGATATTGTCACGAATATCACCAAAGCCGAGCTGCTGGACTACCACTCCAACCCCGTAGGTCTTGGTGAACTCCACACCAAGCGCCTCCATGAGCGGAGCGCGAAGCTCATCAGCCCAGATCACCAGCGTGATGTCGGGGTCAACCTCCATTTCCGCTTCCGGCTCTTCCGCCGTCTCTTCCGTCTCAGCAGCGGCGAATACCGGGAACAGCGCCAGAGACAGGAGCAGCATCAGTAGCAGTACTCTCTTCATACAAACCTCCATTTTGTGCCTTGCGGCACGACTTTCACTGTTGCTAGGCAACTTCTTGGAAGATGGTAAACCGGTTTAGTGGATTGCGCAACTATTTTCGTCAGTTTTGAGCAGCTGTGCAATTCCTGTGCACAAACCGGTTTAGTGACTATGCAAGAACGGGTGAATTCGGCCATCGTGCAGATTATCCGGTACCGTTGTGCAACAGAAGTGCGCATGGCTTCGCCGCTGAGCAGCGGTTCGTCGTCGGTGGTGAACGGAACCGTTGTGTGCGAATCAGTGTCCAGTTCACCGACGAATTCACCACCGTAGCAGACGGGGACGTCCGGTTTCGCGGCACCGAGCATTCCTGCTACACTGAAACCGGAGACCACAGTCGGAGGTGAGCCATGATTGTTCGCATCATTACGTGTCAGGTGAAGCCGGGTCTTGAGGCGGCATTTGAGGAGGCCACGGTCGCCAACCGCCGTGGTTCCATCGCCGAGCCCGGTGTGCTCCGATTTGATGTCCTCAACGCGACCGATGCGCCCGGAACCTACTACCTCTACGAGGTGTATCGGGATGATGCCGCCACCGTTGAGCACAAGGAGACGGCCCACTACAAGCTTTGGCGAGAAACCGTTGCTGAGCAGATGGCCGCCGATCGGACTTCGGTAGCGTGCTCAGTTGTCGTACCGGTTTCTGAAGCCGACTGGTAGATTGTTGCCGCGCCGAAAGGCAGTACCCGGACAGGGCAAACGCACATAGATATTCATAGTGGGTGCTTGCGCAGGCAAGAAGGGCCCGGCGCTGGTCCTCGCCGGGCTGCGGAGTCGCGCCGGACCCTTCTCGCCTGCCGCACCACCTTTTTCCTGATGTGCGTTTACCCTGCTCATGCTCGCAGCGAGTGGTTGCGCTGTGTCGCAGAAGGTGGTGCGGGATGTCCATGCGTGAATTACCATCT
>DAOWMR010000402.1 GCA_030642995.1 Spirochaetales bacterium | reverse complement strand
CGGCGATTTCTACTATACGTTCATCGGTTTCGTTGTGAAGATGGAAACCTCCGATGACGGCCGCGAGCCGGCCGGCTTGCTTGAGCGCTTTCGCCACGATGTTGCCGATACCCCGGTGCGAACAGCCGGAAATCAGTACGGGACCGGAATCAGTATCTATGAGCAGGGCGATCTCGTCGATGAAGGGATCCGGAACCATGCCCGCGTCGCCACGAATCAGCAACCGCTCATTGTCCGTGGGGAGAGGAGAACCCGTGGGGAAATCGGAGAGGACACTGACGCCCGGAACGAGAGCCTGGCCGTCCTGCGCAACGCGGAGACGGTGAGCAACTGCGTTGATGGTCTGGTGATCAAAGCCGATTTCGCTCAGTCCCGTGTCCCGACGTGCGTACTTGGGCACCGTTGCGTCGCGACCCGTGAAGATGGCGGCGCCTCCGGCTATCTGTGCAACTGCGGCAAGCCCGCCGATGTGATCGTAGTGGCCATGGGAGATCACGATCGCGTCTGCCGTAGACAGGTCGATCCCGAGACGTTCCGCGTTCTCCACGAAGGCCGTACTTGCGCCGGTGTCGAACAGAATTGCGTGTTCACCGATTTCGATCCAGATAGCGAGACCGTGCTCGAAGTGCAGGTCATCTCTGCCGGCTTCATTTTCCAGGAGGATTGTTATGCGCATAGTCACAGAGTATCACAAAGGGCGATTCGCAACATGGCCCGCTCTGTTCCCTGCTCGGTGAGCGTCGGTATATTCCCACAGTGATCGAAGATCGACGTTCGGCCTGGTTCGGAACACTGTCTGCGCTCCTCTCGTTCCTGATCTGGGGGTTTCTGCCGCTCTACTGGAAATGGCTCGGGGCGGTGCCGGCAACCGAATTGCTTGCACACCGGGTGTTCTGGGCGGCTGCCATTCTCATTGTTGTAGTTCCAGTATTCCAGTGGCGGGAACTACGGGCGGCATTTCGCGATCCGCGCGCGCTCCTGGCAGCCTCACTGGCGGGCATCCTGCTCGGCGCCAATTGGTTTGTCTACATCTGGGCAATCTCCGTTGATCGGCTCGTTGAGGCGAGTCTCGGGTACTACATCAACCCGCTCGTGAACGTTCTGTTGGGGGTTGTGTTTCTTCGTGAGCGCCTCAACCGACCGCAGACTGTTGCATTGGCGCTTGCGACAGCCGGCGTTCTCGTGTTGACCTTCAGTCACGGGCAGTTCCCGTGGATAAGCATTGCTCTGGGTTTCAGTTTCGGGATCTATGGCCTGGTGAAGAAGACAGGTCGATTGAACACGCTCGTGGGTCTGCTCTTTGAGCTATTGCTCCTTGCGCCCGTTGCCGGGATTTACATCCTGATCATCGGGCGTGCGGGGGAGGGCGCCTTTGCAGCCGGGAACGGTCTGGTTACCGCGTTGCTTGCCGGGGCGGGTATCGTTACGGTGACCCCGCTCCTGTTGTTCGGGGCTGGTGCACGTCGCATTCCGCTGAGTCGTGTCGGCTTTCTCCAGTACATTGCCCCTACCGCGATGCTCGTCATCGGGACCGTATTCTACGGCGAACCGTTCACGCGTGCGCACGCGGTGAGTTTCACCTTCATATGGATTGCACTCGTCATCTTCACCGTCACAATGGTGAGGGCCGGGGTACGACCCCGAACACCCCGGTAGCCGTCGTCTGCGACTCGTGAGTCGTCGGCTACCGGGCGCGTACTAAGGCGGGTTGTTATGCTACGTAGGAGCGGAGACGTTCGCAGCGATCCGTTTCGCGGAGCTTCCGCAACGCGCGCTGCTCAATCTGTCGAATTCGCTCTTTGGTAAGGCTGAATCGATTGCCCAGTTCCTGCAAGGAGAGGGGTTGTTTTCCGTTGAGTCCAAATCGATACCGAATGATGGTGGCTTCACGATCAGAGAGAGTTTCGAGGACCTTGTTGATCTCGTCCCGCAGAGCGCCATCCATGGTCTCTTCTTCCGGGCTTATACGCTCCGTGTCCTCGACAAAATCGCCAAGAATGGACGGATCCTTTTCGCGGCTGATCGGGGTTTCCAACGAGACATGATCGCGGGAGATATTGACCAGGCTTGCCACGTGCTCTTCCTGCATGTCCAACGCATCGGCCACGTCACGAAGACCGGGTTCACGCCCGCGCTCGGACTGAAGGTGACTTCTGGTCTTCTCAATTCTGCTCAGTTCAAAAATCCGGTTCTGTGGAAGCCGAATCATCCGAGCCTTTTCGTAGATCGCCTTGGTGATTGCCTGACGAATCCACCACACGGCGTACGAGATGAAATGGTATCCCTTGTCGGGATCAAATCGTTCGATGGCGTTGATGAGACCGATGTTTCCCTCACTGATGAGATCGGAAAGCGGAAGCCCCTGATTGCGGTAACGCTTTGCTACGTTTACCACAAAACGAAGATTGGCCTTCGCGAGCCTGGCCTTCTGCTCTTCATCACCCTCGAGTGCTCGTCGCGAGCTATAGTCTTCCTCTTCACGCGTCAGCAACGGGATCTGATTGATCTCCTTGAGATACGTTGAGAGGACATTTGCGTCGTCGTCGCCATACCGTCTCCGAATAGGGACGGCACGTCCCTTGTTTGGCTCTGCCATGTTCCAACCCCCAGTGGCTTTTTTATATGAAGTTAAGCGGAAGGAGAGCTTGTCCCAGTCGCCCACGTTCATTACTTTTAATCGGTCAGCAAATCTCATTCTTAACCCAGGATCCCTTCCGGGCTGTTGTATGCTTGACTACTATCTACATGTAGCAAGATACGTGCCATGGCGGCTCTCATCCTGCGCACCCTAAGTTCTTTCTCCAGCAATAATTAGCTGGCCGCCGAAATTTCGCTGTCGCCGACCGATTCAGCAATTGGGTCAGATTGATACAATCGGGACCTGGCTGCCCAATATTGTATCGAAATGGCCCAATGCGCTGATCCAGACTTACGCTTCCGATGTGTGGGAAAAACGTGCAGGTTCGGCAAGCTCGGAAGGCGGACTTTAGCACAAACACGCGCACTGGTGCAAGCGCTTTTCTCCGTTGACCCGATCGCGTGTCCGCTCT
>DAOWMR010000213.1 GCA_030642995.1 Spirochaetales bacterium | reverse complement strand
TTCGTCCAGGGCGTCACCGAACGAGCACGAACCATTGAAGGAGAGCAGGTGGATTTCTCCTTCGCCGGGAGCTACATAACGCGCTCGAGTGATGATGTCGTCGTGATGGAAAACGGTCGCGTGACTTCGTCCACCGCCGACCCACCGAACTATGAGATCCGGGCAGACAAGATCTGGGTACTGGCTCCCGGCGAGTGGGGACTGCAGAATGCCTATCTCTACGTAGGTCGTGTCGCCATCTTCTATTTTCCATTCTTCTTTCGACCCGGGAACGAACTGTTCTTCAACCCGTCCTTCGGGGTTCGCGACCGAGAGGGCCGATACATCCAGACAACGACCTATCTTCTCGGCGAACCGGATGAACCGGAGGCGGCATTCTCGTTTCTTCAGATTGCAGAAGAGGAAGGAGCCGCGGGAGCACAGAAAATTGAAGGCCTTTATCTGGTGCCGGATGATGCGGCGGACCTTGCTCCGCCGGAAAGCGGGGCGGTGCTGCGGATTCTGGCCGACATTTACACGAAACTTGGCGCGTACATTGCCCTTGATGGTACGTTTCCGAAAGCCGGCACCTTGAACAACCTGGCGTTTTATCTCGGCCTCGGGATGAGTCGTGACATCTACAGCTACAATTTCCCGGGCCAGGGTACCACCTACAGCCCCTATTACCTGACCGGCGACGAGGCCGTGACGTCGTGGAACGTAACCCAGATTGGATCGGTGCGGATACCCTTCAGGTTTGGACTTGGCCTCTCAGCCGCACTGAGCGGTCAGGGGTATACATTATCGGGAGACATGACGTTCTTCAGCGACAGTCGATTTCAGAAGGACTTCGACCGACGTGCCGAACAGATCGATTGGCTCGGACTCATGGGTCAAGGGACACCCGTTCCCGAGCCTGAGCTTATCACGAGCTATGAATGGACGTTCAGAGGCAGTGCAACGCCCCAATTGGAGGCGCTGGACCCCTGGCTGCAGAGAGTTGCACTGCAGAATGCGTCAATTACCCTCCGATGGCGGGAAAAGTCGTTCTTCTACCCTGACACCCTGGAACTTCCCAATCTTTCGGGGATTGTTTCCGGACAACTCCTTCGCCTCTCATCCTTTCATGCACCGGAAACGGATCTTGAATCTCCGCCGGAGAATGAACTGCGCCCGGCCTGGAAGGCAGAGAGCTTCGAGCCGCTTGCCGCAGAGGAGTGTCTTCGGCTACCTGCCTTGCCGGGTGAGGTTTCTCCGCCTCCAATTCCGGAGCTGTGGAACGCATCAGTTGGTTACACAATCACGCCGAGCGGTCTCCTTGAAAACACTTACAATTCCGATGCGTGGAACAATCCGGAAGATGTGGATTTTGCTCTTGCGTACTCAGCGGCCTCGGGGCGGATGGGCGGCACCGTGCCAATGGCGCTAACTCTTCTCTCAAACTCCATCGGGCTGACGGGTTCTCTCGCCGCGAGCGGGCAGTACCGCACCGTATACAATCGAGCGGGCACTGTTGACGACACAAGGTGGCAGTCCTTGCTCCAGCAGGCCTACTCCTACTCATCCGTGAATGCCACGGGGAACATGGCTCTCAGGGTCTCCCCCTTCGCGGGAAGTCAGCTATGGTCAAGCTCCAGCGTGAACTACTCGGTGAACCTGCTCCTCTATCAGCTGGTCTACTCGGAGCTTGAGGGAACCGGCTCGCCCCCCTACCTTGCAGAATGGCTGCAGTGGGACGATGAGTTTGTTCGGTCGCATCAGATTCAGTTGAACGCAGCGCTTGACGTGCTGAGTGGGCAGTCTCTGCGGCTCTCTGCGGACTTGCCCCCGCGAGCGTTGAGATTTGTCGGACAACTGAATCTTGGTCTCTCGCCCGTTTCAGTCTCGATCGCTTCGGGCGTGCTGCAGGAAGATGACATGAGCTGGACACCTCAGCCGGTAACGTCTGCGCAGGCGCTGTTGCTTGGCGAGCTTGGTCAGATTCAGAATCAGATCTCGTACGATGTGGATCTGGAGGAATTTTCGTACAACAACACTTCGGCGGTGATTGGACCGGTAAGAGCGCAATTTCAGATGCGGTCAACGGAGGGGTTCAATTTCGGCGGTACCGGAGTGGGGTGGGTCGGGGATGGAATCCGTCGGTTCCGCCCAACTCACGCTGAGGTCTCCACGGATCTCTCGTCGGAACTTGAGCCGTTCTGGCGCAATCGTCTCCGCCTTGCGGGGAGCCTTACCACGTCCTGGTCCATGAATCTTCTTCAATACACCGAGAGCAGCCTCTCGTTTGGCCTGAAGGCTGACGTGGAAATTACCGATTTTCTGAGCTTGAGCCTTTCCTCCCAGTCCATAAATACTCAGAGCTACGTCTACATTGGTCCGCTGGCCGAGAGTGTCGGCAGGGACCGCCGAAGTCTTGCGGTGGACCTCCTGAAGAGTTTCAACTATTTCAGTAGACAAGACCGAATTGAGTCGGCCTTCAATCTCCAGCAGATTCGAATTCAAGCAACCCACTATCTCGAGGATTGGGATCTGGAGATCAGCTACTCCGGTCGACCGGAAATCGTCCTGATGCTCGATGAAGAGACAGGAGTTAGTCGACGGCAGTACGACTGGCAGAGCAGTCTTGAGATCGAACTGCAGTGGCGAGCAATTCGGGAGTTGTCGTCCAACGTACGCGCGGACAATCAGACCGGTACGGATGCCGTGACAACCGGGTCAACGTGGGACTTGACCTTCGGGAACGACCCTTGACCTCATCTTCCATGGGCTCCTATACTTTCCGGTGGAGAAGGAGATCGTTTGAGCAGTAGCAGTGCCGTTGTTTTGGACAATCCTGGGTTGTTGTCCGAGTTGTGCGGTGTGAACGATCGAAATCTCCGTCTGCTGGAAGAACTTCTCGGTACCCGCATCCACTCTCGAGGCAATGAGTTGTACTTGGAGGACGACGAGAAGGAGTCGCATCGGTCAATGCTCCTGAGGATGGTTGACGAAATCAATGTCCACGTGGGGCTTGGTCACGTGCTCAATGAAGCACTGATCCGGGCGGTCTTCCTCTCCCTTACAGAGAATGACGACGAAAAAATGGAATTACTCAAGGAAGCATCCATCACCGTTCCCGGACGCGATCAGAAGGTGTTTCCACGATCGGTGGCTCAGGCGCACTATCTGAAGGCCCTGGACAGTCATGATCTGGTGATTGGGGTGGGACCGGCCGGAACCGGGAAGACCTATCTCGCGGTAGCTCACGCGTTGAGAGATGTGCTGACGAAAAAACGTCGCAAACTTGTACTCACACGGCCGGTGGTTGAAGCGGGTGAGAGTCTCGGATATCTGCCGGGGGACCTCGCTCAGAAGATTAACCCCTATCTTCGGCCGCTCTACGACGCAATGGAATCACTTGTGCCGTACGAAACCATACAGCGGATGGAAGACCAACGGGTGATCGAGATTGCGCCGCTTGCCTACATGCGCGGGCGGAGTCTCAATGATTGCTACGTGATTCTGGACGAAGCCCAAAACACGACGCGCGAACAGATGAAAATGTTTCTTACACGAATCGGTGAAGGAAGCGAGGCAGTCATAACCGGGGACGTGACCCAGATTGATCTTCCGAGGAAGCGCCAGTCGGGGCTGCTTCATGCGGTTGACCTTCTGAGTGACATTCCTGATATCCGTTTCTCCTACTTCACCGCGAGTGATGTTGTGCGGAATCCGCTCGTGCAGAAAATTATCAATGCGTACGAGGCTGAATCCGTTTCAGAGGATGTGTAGGTTCAGGTGAAGACCGTTGATGTATCATCCGAAGACGTTGAACCTCCTGACTGGCTTCCGGACCTTGCCCGCGTTGCTGAACTCACTCTTGAGACGATATCGGTTTCGGACTACGAAGTGAGCATTCTCCTTTGCACAGATTCCCGAATTGCCGAACTGAACTCAACCTACCGTGGCATCAGTGAACCGACCGACGTGCTTTCCTTCTCACAGAATGAGGGGGATCAGATTCCCATGGAAGGATCGGGCGGCCTTCGCGGCGACGTCGTGATCTCGTTGGAGATGGTTCAGGCGAATGCCGAAGACCTGGGCATCAGTCCGACTGAGGAGGTCGTGCGCATAGCCGTTCACGGTCTCCTCCACCTGTCAGGACTCGAACACGGGGGGGTGACTCTATCCGATGGTGGGGCCTCTGAACATCCGATGCTTGGCTTGCAGGAAGAGATTGTAGATACGCTTATCAAGGAGCAGAAAGGGTGAAACGGGAAGGTTTCTTCTTCACGCGTCTATTCCGTCGGAACGAGATGCCGGTTCACGGCGAAGAGCACGAGCTGAATATCGAGAAGGAGGACATGATCCGTGGTGTCTTCACGCTCTCTGAGACAACGGTGAAAGAGGTCATGGTTCCAAGGATTGACGTGGCCTTTGTCGCGGTGGATATGGATCCCAGAGCGGCAGTCGAGAAAGTGGGTGAGAGTGGGCATTCGCGACTCCCGGTCTACAAAGAGACAATTGATAACGTCGTCGGCATGCTCTATGCGAAGGATCTTCTTGAATACTACATCTCGGGAAAACCGTTTGAGATAGAGCAGGTCATACGAAAACCATTTTTCGTACCCGAAAGCAAACGGTTGAATTCGCTTCTCCGCGAGATGCAACGCCGCCGGGTCCATATCGCTGTTTCCGTGGACGAATACGGCGGCGTGTCCGGAATAGTTTGTCTTGAGGACATTCTTGAAGAGATTGTCGGAGATATCCAGGATGAGTTCGACAACGAGCGGGAAGATATACTTGAGATAGGCGACAAGGTCTATTTGTGTGACGCGCGCGTTGACATTGAAGACCTGAACGAAGAGCTTGAATTGGATCTGCCTGATGCAGACTTTGACACTCTCGGGGGATTCGTATTTGATCTGTTTGGCAAGATTCCCGTTAAGTTTGAAAAAGTGAGGTACGGCGACACAGGGTTCGTAGTTCAAGAAATGGATGGGCACAAAATCAAGACCGTAAAAATTATGGCGGCGTCGGATGAACGCGATACTGGTCGATAAACGCCCCGGCCTGATCGTTCTCAGTCTCATTGTTGGTTTGTGCATTGCCGGGACCGTCGGAGCACAAACCGTCGGGGAGCTACGCGCGACAGGTATGGCAGCGTTGGCAGATGACGACTACTACGTGGCGATAGAGGCCTTTGGTGGTGCGCTTCAGGTCAATCCGCAGGACTTGCGATCCCTCGTGGGAATGGCCGAGTCCTACTACTGGCTCGGCGAATATGATCAGGCCGAGGGGCTCGCATTAGGAGCGCTCTCTCTGTCCCGCCGAGACCCCGAAGTTCTGACCCTGAGCGGGCGCATTTCCATCGGGTTGGGTGACCTGGAGGCCGCCCGCGACTACTTCACTTCAGCTCTTGTCATTGAGCCAAACAGAGTCGATGCGGAAATTGGGCTGGCTGAACTCTCTCTCGCTGAGGGGCGGAATCTTGATGCGATGCTATCACTTGAACGCGCGCTCAGAATCCGGCCCGAACACCGAAAGGCCCTTCTCTCGTTGGTGTTGGTGCACGAACAATCCGGTGATCTGGAAACTGCGGAGAGATATCTGGAAATCGCACTGGAAACTCACGCCAATGCACCGGAAACTCACATC
>DAOWMR010000071.1 GCA_030642995.1 Spirochaetales bacterium | reverse complement strand
GGACCAATGCCGACACTCCGCTGGATGCGAAGCGTGCACGTGAGTTCGGTGCCGAAGGCATCGGTCTCTGTCGCACCGAACACATGTTCTTTGAGGCAGACAAGATCTTCAACTTCCGACAGATGATCCTGGCCGAAGATCTTGCCGCACGGAAAGCCGCTCTAAAAAAGATGCTTCCGCTCCAGAAAAAGGATTTCAAAGGCATCTTCAAAGCAATGGATGGACTTCCGGTGACCATCAGGCTCCTGGATCCGCCGCTCCACGAGTTTGTACCCCATGAAGCAAAGGACGTAAACGAGCTCGCCGAGGCGCTGAAGATCTCGCCGGCGAAAATCAACGCAAAAGTTGAGAGTCTGCAGGAATTCAATCCCATGCTCGGGCACCGCGGCTGCCGTCTGGGTATCACCTATCCGGAAGTCTATGACATGCAGGTTGAGGCCATCATGGCCGCCGCGTGTGAAGTTGCCAAGGCGGGCGTCAAAGTGTTGCCTGAAATCATGATTCCGCTCATCGGTACGAAGAAAGAACTCGACATTCTGCGCGAGAACGCCATTCGCGTGGCAAACGGGGTGCTTGCCCAGAAGAAGCAGAAGGTGAAATACCTCGTCGGGACGATGATTGAGATCCCGCGCGCAGCGCTCACCGCGGACAAGGTTGCAGAGTCAGCCGACTTCTTCAGCTTCGGCACCAATGATCTGACGCAGATGACCTTCGGTTACAGCCGTGACGACGTAGGTACGTTCGTCCCGGACTACATTGAACAGGGCATTCTGGAAGAGGATCCCTTTGAGGTGCTTGACCAGACCGGTGTCGGTCAGTTGGTTGAGATGGGTGTGCAGAAAGGCCGGATAACAAAGCCGGATCTGAAGATCGGTATATGCGGCGAGCATGGCGGCGAACCGAAGTCAATTGAGTTCTGCTATAAGGTTGGCATGAACTACGTTTCGTGTTCTCCGTTCCGCGTGCCGATTGCGCGCCTTGCTGCGGCACAGGCGGTCATCGCCAACAGGTAGCTGTTACGTGCGTTAATCCACTCACTGTGTGAGTACTCGCAAATCTACGGGCCCCGGCAACAGCCGGGGCCTTCCTATTCATCGGTCAGGGCCGGGGCTCGAAATCTGCATCTCCTGAGCCGCGTTTGAGCAGGCCGGCCAAACGGCGCGGGTGGTGGGTCGTGATGGAATGAACCCCCATCTCTATCATCTTTTTCATGGTGCGAGTGTCATCGATGGTCCAGACGGAGACCGGCAAATAGCGCCGGCGTCCGTGGATCACGAGTTCCCGACGACAACTGTTGAACGCGACATTGATGCCGCAGCAGTGATACTGGATTGCGCTCCGACAGGTGTTCTCCACGAACTGCATATAGGTTTTGGCGGTGAAGGGTTCGGCTGGGGCTTCGGCATTGAGGAGAACCGGCAACTCGGGGGCAACGGCGCGCAAAATCTTTGCACGCACGGGCGTACAGCCGGTCAGGATAACGCGTTCACTATGCCCATGTTTGCGCACGAGTGCCACCACGCCGTCAATACAGCCATCATCCTTCAGGTCGAGGTTGACCATGATGGTGCGGGAACCGACCAGATCGAGCGCCTGTTCAAGGGTGATGATTGCTCTGCCCGCTGGAGATTCGGGGTTAGCATCGGCGCAGATGGCGCTGAGCTCATCAAGATCCAACTGTTCCGCAGTGATATCCGTTCCGTTCCGTCGGACGAACTGATCGTGCATGAGAATTGGTGTTCCATCTCGTGTTGCACGCACGTCAATTTCTACGGTGTCTGCTCCTGCGGCGATTCCTGCCATCAGAGACTCGAGGGAGTTCTCCGGCGTGTCTTCACACCCGGAATGAGCTGTCACCAGCGGTGAATGGCACTTCATCGTAGCCCCAGTGCGAAACCGTGTGTGAGTCTCTTATACACGTAGCCGGAGAAGAGCAGTATCGGGAGAGTCGCCAGGAGACCAATGGCCATGAGTTCTCCCCACAGAGTTTCATACTCACCAATAAAACTGACGATTTTCAACGGGAGCGTCAGGCGTGAGGGGGTGCGGATAAACAGGAGAGCGAACAAGAACTCGTTCCAGGCAATAATGATGCTGAAGATTGAGGTGGCAATGATGCCGCCGCTGGTGAGCGGCAACACAATGGATGTGAGTATCTTCAGATGGCCGGCGCCGTCTATGGTAGCCGCTTGTTCAAACTCAATCGGGAGTGCTTTTACGAATCCGAAGATGATCCACAGGCAGTACGGCAGTGTGTAGACCTGATAGACAATGACCAGCCCCCAGAGACTGTTCAAAAGGCCGGCTCGTGTGAACAATGTGTACAGCGGTATTGCCAGAACAATGGGCGGCAGGATTTTCACGGCAAGCACCCAGATGAGGAAAATGTTATTCAGACGGAACGGAAACTTGTGCCGGCAAAGGGCATAGGCGGCGAGAAACGAGATGGATAGCGAGATCGTCGTAGATACAGCGGCAACAAACAAGCTGTTGAAGAAGTTGGTAAAGATCCCGGCTCTGATGACATTCTCGTAATTGCTCAAGGTGAACTTATGTGGGAAGAGGGTCGGTGTTGGTAGAATGTTCTCTGTCGGCGTCTTCACCGACGTGGAGACTATCCAGTATATCGGGGCCAGGACGACGAGGACGACCACAACAAGAAGGATCCAAAAGAGTGGGCCTTTTCGGTGCATTGTTGAGTTGCTCATCAGACTTCCTGTTTCAGGATTCTGCGGATGTACGCGCCGGCGATAATCGAAATCACAAGCAGCACATACACGCTCGCAGCGCTTGCTCGCCCTATGTTGAAAAAGGAGAAACCTTCACGGTACACAAAGTACGAAACGGTCTCCGTTGCATTGCCCGGGCCTCCTTGAGTCAACGCATACACCTTGTCGAATACCCGAAAGGTATCAATTGTGCGGAGCAGGAAGACCATAAGGATCTGGCTGAAGAGAACGGGAATTGTTACATGGACGAGCGTCCGAAAGTATCCGGCGCCGTCAATGCCGGCCGCCTCAAAAAGCTCCGGAGGAACCGAGTTCAGACCGGCCTGGATGATGATGAACGCGAAGGGGGTCCATTGCCAGATATCTACGATCATCACGGAAAACAGTGCGACTCTTTTGTTCGTAAGCCACCCGACCGGCTCCATTCCAAGGACCCCAATGAGATAGTTGAGAACACCGATGTCGTGGTGATACATGGTTTTCCAGATGGCGCAAATGACCATCGTTGACAGCATCATGGGGAAGATTACGGCAGTCATGGTGGCTCGCTTGCCTGCAAAACGACCGTAGAACAAGAGAGCGAGTATTAGACCGAGCGTTGCTTCAGCAGTTGTCGCAACGAGTGAGAAGATGACGGTGTTCAGGAATGCCCGTTGAAATATCGCCTCACCAATGATTTTCACGAAGTTCTCAAACCCGATAAGCTCCTTGTCGGCGGAGAGAAAGTTGTAGTCGAACAAGGAGTTTATCAGGACGGACAACACCGGATAGATGGTCAAAAAGACGATCACCAGGAACGCAGGCGCGAAGATAATGTAGTAAAAGGAGTCACGCCGAACTCGTTGAAGCACAGTCATCGGGTCTCAATCCTCGTATTGATATCGAGACTCCGAGGCGAAGCGATCCGCCCCGGAGTTGACGATTGGAGATCTTAGCGAACGATCTCTTCGACCTTCTTTTGTATTTCCGCGAGTGCTTCCTCGGCGGTCAGGTCGCCAATCAGCGCCTGCTGGAGGAATCCGCCGAATGCGGTCTCTATCTCACCCCAGTAGTCGGTGCGCGGACGTGCGACACCGCCCTGCAGCCCGGCGAGTTGCGGGGGATACCACGGGTACTTGTCGATGAGAGCCGCGTCCTGATGCACGCTGACCCGCGTTGGTGGGATACCGGTTTCCATGGCAATATCGCGCTGTACCTCAGCACTGGTAATGAACTGCAGGAAATCAAATGCCGTGTCTATATTCTCGGAGTCCTTTGGGATGCCGAGCAGCCAGACGCCGATCAGGGATGAGGAAGCCTCAACCTGACCGGGATGATTTGCGACTGAAACCTTGCCCACGACGCTGGAGACTTCGGGGTTTTCCAGTTGGCCGATCCACCCCGGCCACACCTCAATCACAATTGCGGCGGCACCGGAGTAGAGAGCATCCCGCACCTGGGCCGACTGGTACATCGACACGCCTTCCGGTGCGTATGCGGCCAGCTCCAGGAAGAAGTTGAGCGCGTTCAATGCCTGGGGGGTGTCAAAAGCGGGCCGTCCGTCCACGAGAATCTCCGCGCCGAATGCCCAGTAGATTGGAAGGAATCCGGTGACGATCGGATTGCCCTTTGATCCGCGGAACAGAATTGGAGTCACGTCGGGTTCTCCCGCTGCAATATCCTTTGCGGCAGCGAGAACATCGCTCCAGGTCTGCGCACTCGAGTGCCCGTACTTCTCCGCGAGATCGCGCCGATATGCAAAGAGCTCCACGTTTCCCACGTGCGGCAGTGCATAGAGGGTACCGTCTGGGCCGTAAGGATGTCGCCCGAGTTGCAGGACATTTGCGATGAGGTCCGGGTCCGGACTCTCTCCGCGGGCAGCGTAGAGCTTGTCCAGGTCGGCCAGCCACCCCGCCTGCATCATGCGCGGCGCGTTCGGGTCGTCGATCATGAGCAGATCATAGGTCCCGGTACCGCTTCCAAGATCCACTACGGTCTGTTCGAGCAAGCTGGATCCCGAGAGCTTCAGAATCTCGAAGCTGACGTTCGGGTTTTGTGCGGAGTACGCGTCAGCTGCAAGCTGCATGGCGTCTCCGTAAGCACCGTCGCGGCCTGCGATAGTGAGCGTCACCATCTCGGGTCCTTCCGGCTCAGACTGTCCTCTCGCATAGAGCATGCTGGGGACGATCAGCAGCGCAAGTACGGTAAAAATCATCACACGTCTCATGGTTTGCCTCCTGTTAGGTGAAACCACCTTAGCACGAGAATTTGGATTTAGGCCTTGATAGGTTTTGATGAACAAAATAGGCTAATCTTCAATTCTAGCCTATTTTGCAACCTTAACGATTGAGGGAAAACACGCAAATCCGGGCTGTGAGGAGACGACATGCCACAAAGACCAGGCGCCGCCGGGGGGCACCGCCTGAAGCGGAATGACCTTGTCATGAAAATATTCTTTCTGTTTTCTGATGAGCAGGAGCACAGCAGCGCGGAGTCAATCTGGGACCTGGAACTGCCAATGGAGCAAATCCGGCAGTATCTGTTAGCAAACCACGGCGTTTCCTACCGGAGCAACCAATGGATTTTCACTCAGCTGCGCCGGTATGAACAGGAAATTGGCGTCCAGCTATTTCGGAAGCTTCCCGGCAGCAACCGGGACGAGTTCCGGTTGGCCTTTCACTATCCGATGCGGAGCTTCCATCAGAAACGTCACCTTTACGTGACCCAGAAGATCAAAGTGGCCAACGGTGTTTACGACAAGATCCGTAACGAAATTGCCCAACGGAAGATTGCACAGCCAATTCGGGTTTTCTTGGGAGCGGGTAGTACGGTCTATCATCTTGCCACCATCCTTGCAGAAAAGTCATGGCAAGACGAGAACTCCTATTCCGTCTGCACACACAATGTTGGGTCGCTTCAGACGTTTCTCAATCACAATGTGAATTACGATCGGATTTCTGTTTCGATTCTCAACGGCACAATCGATCCTATCACCTACACAATCGTTGATTCAGATACGTCTCAATTTGCGAACAGGGAGTTCGACTTCATCGTCCAGGGCACGAGTGTCGTCCACGAAGGGAACCTCTACATAGAGTCTGCCGATGAGAAACAGGCGAAGCAGACCATCCTTCACAACTGCACCGGGACAAAGATTCTCGTCGTCACGAAGCACGAGTTCAAGAACGCCCCTCTCGCGAACGCAACTCCCTACGGAACGATATCCGATTACGACTACGTGGTAGTACCTCGATCTTCGGCGGGTGAAGAGCGCCCACAAAAGGAGTATGACCGCCTGTTCGAGCAGTATGCACACCTGTTTGAGCCGGAAATCATGAACTGGAACTACACGATCCTTCGCGTTGTCAACGGGTGAACCATCTTTGCTTTTTCAAACTGCTCCATGTATTCTGTGGCATCACCAGCAGCAAGGAATCGCCAATGAGTGCGCAACAAGATTACGACATCGTTATGATGGGACACATATCCAGAGATATCATTGTCTACCAGGGCTCGGAGGAGCAGGTCGTCGCGGGACCGGTTGTGTACTCGTCCGCAGCCGCGGTGCGAGCCGGGGCTCGGATTCTGGTAGTCACGAGGTGTGTGCCGGAAGATCGGGGACACTTGAACTCAATTGGCGAATCGGGCGCCGAGGTGCAGGTGCTCGATTCAGCGGCAACCACCTCCATTCGAAATGTGTATCACAGTGTTGATCGGGAGAGACGCACCGTCACTCTGCTCTCCCGTGCAGATCCTTTCACCGTTGATGAGATCCCGGCGGTTTCTACTCATACGTTCTACTTCGCGGGCCTTTTTGTGGGTGAGTTGCCGGATGCACTCATCCTTCCCGCAGCCCGTCGGGCAGACGTCGCGCTGGACGTTCAGGGCGTTCTGCGTACCGAGGTGAAGGGTAGTCTCATTTTTCGGGATTGGGCGGCGAAAGATGAGTATCTCCCCCACATTGCCTACCTGAAGGCCGACGCGGCCGAGGCCGAGATCTTGACCGGTACCAATGACCGCGAGAAGGCCGCCCACATGCTGGGAGGGATGGGGGCGCGGGAGGTGATGATCACCCACCACACCGAGGTCATCGTTGGTGCGGCCGGTCGGATCTATCGTGCCCCGTTCACGCCCCGCAATCTATCAGGGAGAACGGGCCGCGGCGACACGTGCTTCGCCGCGTATCTTGCGCGTAGGCTCCGCGACGGCATCCAGGACTCGCTTGAGTTTGCCGCGGCACTGGTGAGTATAAAGATGGAGACCCCGGGCGTTTTCACGGGAAGCATTGCGGACGTCCGAGCACGCATGCAGGAAATCCGATGATCCGGGCTTGCGCGTTTGACCTGGGGAATACACTGGTGGATGACACGGCACTGTATGATCGGGCCGTGGAGCAAATGGCGTATCTGCTGGAGGAACAGCGCGTCATTGACAGTCGAGATCGCTTTGTCGAGGTGTTTGATAGAATCAATCGAACCACCGACATGCCGTTCATCAGTCACACATTCGGCGAGCCCCAGTTCTTTCAGGATACATTTGACGAACTCGGAGTCACGGGCCTGACGGCCGTAGAGGCGCTGAGCGCCTACCGGGAGATTGTTATTGCCGGGACCTTTCTTCTACCGGCAATTCGTGACGGTTTGGCGTGGCTCGGCGAACAGGGTATCCGACGGGCTATCCTCTCCAACGAGCGATCAGCGCGGGTAGAGGGATGGCTCTCCGCAACCGGTACCCGTGAGTTGTTCGATACCGTGTTTGTGTCCGAGAGTGCCGGGGTTGAGAAACCTGATGAGCGATTCTTTGCTGGGGCGCTCGAACGAATAGGTGTGCCGGCCGACGACATCCTCATGTTCGGTGACAATACTATTGCCGACGGGGCGTGCCGGAATCTCGGCATTCGGTTCGTTCACGCGACTGCATATTCAACTCAGCGCTGGTACTTCGAGAAAGGGGAGGAGCATCAGCCGGATTATGTCCTCCCCGAGATAACCCCTGCGGGTCTCAAGCGCTGTCTGAGTGATCTCGAACCGGGTTAGTCGTTCGACGAAACCTCCGGCGGGGGCTCGTACGGTAATACGTGAAGACTCTGATCGTTGAATGAGATCGAGATCTCCTCGCCTTCCTTGTAGACTGAGTGAAGTTGCGGATCGGGCATGTCTGCGGTGATTTCCTGGTCGCCCACCGCAAGTCGGTAGTTCATCAGGCTGCCAAGATAGACGGCCTGGCGGACAATGGCCGGGATCTTCAGGCGTCCCTTGCCCGCGAGTTCGATTGACTCCGGCCGAGCCACAATCAGAACACGATCGCCTTCACCGAAGTTCTTGTTCACCGAGGTCAGCTGATGGGTACTCCCGAACAGATCCACCTCGACCGTTCCGTCCAAAGCGTTCGCGCGCGCTCGCGATTCAATGAAGTTCACGCGGCCGATGAAGTCGGCCACGAAGCGGCTTGCCGGGTGGGCGTAGATCTCCGACGGGGGACCGATTTGCTGAATGCGACCTGCGTCCATGATCACCACTCTGTCCGACAGGACCATCGCCTCTTCCTGATCGTGGGTGACGTACACAGACGTAATGCCGAGCCGCTGCTGGATCCGCCGGATCTCAAGTCGCGTCGCAATTCTCAGTTTTGCGTCAAGATTTGACAACGGTTCATCCAGCAGCAGCACCTTGGGCTCCATGACGAGCGAGCGCGCCAGGCTCACCCGCTGCTGCTGTCCGCCGGAGAGCTGAGCCGGAGACCGTTCGCCGAGCCTCTGCAGACCGACCAACCGCATGATCTCATTGGTGCGGGTTACGATCTCGTCTCGTGCCATGCCGCTGATTCGAAGTCCATACGCGATGTTCTCTTTGACTTTCATGTGGGGAAAGAGCGCGTAGTTCTGGAAGACCATGGTGGTGGGCCTCCGGTTGGGAGGGACATCATTGATCCGCTCACCGTCCACGTACATATCGCCCTTGGTCGGAAACTCAAATCCGGCGATCATGCGAAGAGTCGTCGTCTTGCCGCACCCCGACGGACCGAGGAGGGTCACAAGTTCGCCTTCTCGAACTTCCAGATCAACGGAGTCCACGGCGACGACTTCATCGGTGCCCGCTCCGAATACCTTGGTAATTCCTTTCAGGCTTACAAAGTCCTGCTTCATCAGGTATGCTCCTTCATTCCGGCCCAGATCCTATCCTATGATTTCGGTGGTGCGCGTCCCACGTCCGACGCGATTAACAGCCGCCTGAATCACGCCCAGTGCGGCCATCACAATGAAGACGAGCAGGATGCTCATCGCCGCAGCCTGCGCATACTGACTGTTGTCCACAAAACCAAGAATCGCGACGGTGATGAGATTCCATCGTCCGGAAACAACAAATATGATGGCGCTGATTGCCGTCATTGCTTTGACAAAGCTGTAGACCAGACCGGAGAAGAACGCCGGGGCGATCATGGGTAGCGTGATTTTGCGGAACGTGGTTCCGCTTGCCGCCCCAAGATCGGTTGATGCCTCCTCAATGGATGCATCAATCTGCTGAAGTGCGGCCGTACCGGACTGGATCCCGACCGGCATGTTTCTGAATACCAGGAGCAGGACGATGATGGCGCCCGTGCCGGTCAATGCGATGGGCATTAACCCGGTTGACTGGTTGAAGGCAAGAATATAGCCAATGCCAACGACGGTTCCGGGCACCGCAAAAGTCAGCATGGACACGAATTCCATCAGCCCGCGCCCGAGGAATTTCTTTCGGATGATCAGAAACGCAATAAACATCCCCACAAGGCCGGTCACCGGCGTGGCGATTGACGACAGCACAAGAGAATCGACGATATAGTCCTTTCCCACACGGTACATCTGCACGTAGTTGCGAAGCGTCAGGGTGGCATCAACGCCCCACAGGCGCTGGAAAGATCCGTATATCAGTGTGCCGTAGAAGAGAAATACCAGAACGGCAAACGCGATGCAGAGGGTATATACCGGTGCCTTGATATACCACTCGAGATTCTTGATCGTGGCGGCCGTCGGTTTTCCGGTAACCGTCACGTACGACCGCTTTGAAACCCAATATTTCTGCAGCAAGAAGGCGGTGAGCGTTGGAATC
>DAOWMR010000503.1 GCA_030642995.1 Spirochaetales bacterium | reverse complement strand
GTCTTGAGCGGCGGCGAGCGGAACCTTCATCGCAAGCTGCTTTCGTTCATCGGCAGACGAATCACTCGGTCGTTGGAGACGACGACTCCGGGTGGTCCGGATGTGGTGGCCGAAATCCTGAACAACACGCCGCGTAGCGTTGAGAAGCACGTGATGGAGACCTTCCTGCGAGAAGACAAGGCCTTCTTTGAGGAGATCGCGAAGCGCATGTTCGTCTTCGAGGACTTCATACTTGTGGATCCCGCGGCGATCAGGAAGTTGATGGGCAGAGTGAGTCCCGACGAAATGGCCCTGGCAATGAAGGGCATGCCGGCCGAAGTTGTCGAGCACATTGAGGGCGCGGTGGAACCACCAACCCGGGATATTCTCCGTCACGTTCGAGAGACGCTCGGTCGGGTCCGCCGGCGAGATGTCGAAAGCGCCCAGCGGGACATGATCGAAGAGCTGCGTCAACTCGAGCAGGCCGGCGAGGTGGTCGTCGCTCGGCCGGACGAGGTCATCGAGTGAGTAGGCGCTTATGTTGTCGCCCGCAAACTTGCTCTGAAGGAGGGTAGTTCGTAGACTTCACCCCATGCCATTCGCCTGGGCTGATCTGCCGCGACCCATCCGGGCGCTTGCCCCGATGGAAGATGTCACCGACACGGTCTTTCGCCGGATCGTGGCGCGCTGCGGTCGGCCCGATGTTTTTTTCACCGAGTTCATCCACACCGACATCGTCCTTGCTCTCCGTCCGGACCGACCCGGACTGACGCCGCGCCTTCGGTTCACGCCGGAGGAGCGTCCGCTCATCGCCCAGATCTGGGGCGCCAACCCCGAGCATTATCGACTCGCCGCGCTACGACTGCGGGAACTCGGGTTTGACGGAATCGATATCAACATGGGGTGCCCGGTGCGCAAGATCCGGAAGAAGGGCGCCTGCGCGGCGCTGATTCTCAACCCCTCGCTCGCTGCGGATCTCATTGAAGCAGCAAAGTCCGCGGAGTTGCCGGTGAGCGTGAAGACCCGCGTTGGGTTCTCCCACGTTCAGACTGAAGAGTGGATCGGCCACCTTCTTGGCCAGGGCATTGACGCCCTGACCGTTCACGTCCGGACCGCGGAGCAGGAGAGCGAGGGTTGCGCCGATTGGGAGCAAATCAGGACCGTTGTAGCACTGCGGGACGCGGTTGCACTGCGGACCGTCATATTGGGCAACGGAGATGTGCGCTCAACCGATCAGATCACGGACTATGTGCATCGCTACGCCGCGGACGGTGTCATGGTCGGTCGTGGCGTGTTCGAGGATCCCTACCTCTTCAGCACCGACGGACGCGCGGGAAGATTCCCGACTGCCTCCGCCTCTGGTCGGGTCGATCTGCTTGAGAGCCACCTCCAACTCTACCGTGAAACCTGGGGAGAAGAGCGGAACTACGAGATCCTGAAGAAGTTCTACAAAATCTACCTGACGGGATTCAACGGCGCTGAGGAACTGCGCGAGCAGCTCAACGCTACTCACGACTACACGGCTGCCGAGGAGGTGATCGGCGCATGGCGGACCGGCCGGTGACGGCGCCCCGCGCCCTGCTCATCCAGCCCCCCATCTACGACTTTGCGCTCTATGACCTCTTCCACCAGCCGTTCGGGCTTCTGCGCATTGGCCGGTGGCTGGAGAACTCCGGCTACCGCGTGGAGTTGCTGGACAGTCTTGATCCCGTGCCTCCGGGGCGTGCTCACGCCGGTCGCGGGAAGTTTCTCCGTCAGGTGGTGGATCGGCCGCCGAGCTTGCGGGGCGTTGACCGGGAATTCGCGCGCTACGGCGCTCCCGAAGACACAATCCGCGAAAGGATCCGGGATGCCCATCCTGATGTGGTGCTGGTGACAACCGGTATGACCTACTGGTATCCCGGGGTCGCCGAGATCGCAGACCTCGTACGGGACCTGCGCCCGGACGTTCCGGTGATTGCCGGAGGCATCTATGCAACGCTGCTCCCGGATCACTGTGCGGAGCAACTCGGGACCGACTCGGTGATTCGCGGGTCGGGAGGTGAATCGCTTGGCCCCATGCTTGCCGGGTTGGGATTGCCGGCGCCACGTGGCAAGGTACCCTACCTCCCGTCGGTAGAATTGCGG
>DAOWMR010000166.1 GCA_030642995.1 Spirochaetales bacterium | reverse complement strand
GGTGAGAATGCCACGTCCTGCACTCCTCCGTCGGACGCATGAAGAACCGCGACTTCTCTGAATCTTCTGCGGCCATGGACGCGAGCGGTTCCGTCAGTCCAGCCCACGACTAATTCCGTTTCGTCCGTTGATAACGCAACGCTGGTCGGCATCTGATGCCCAAGAGTCAGTGTGCGAATGCTGTCTCCCGATTCCATGTCCCAGAAGATCACCCCTTCGTCGGATGCGGTCACGAAAAAACCCCGGTTTGAGACGGCGATGGAGACTATCGAGCCGCCGGCGTGAAACCTCCGTAGTTCATCCGCGGTTCTAGCATCCCAGAGAATCGCAATGCCCTGTGCGTTCGCCGTCACGATGTACTTGCCGTCGTCCGTAACATCAACCGCGAGAACACCTGCGGAATGCCCCGGACTGTCTGTGGTGTCGATTACTTGTGGTTCAAGCCTATGTGATTCCGAGGTGACACACGACAGCGATACCAGAACAACCACGTGCAATAGCGCAACGATTCTGCTACTTACCGTGATATGCACTTTCGCTTTCCCCCCGAACGATAGACTATCGGATTCGGACGCAATTGTCTCAGACCGCAGGCGACTGAGCTACCACCAGGGAAGGTCATGGAGCAGCATCTCGGCATCGGACAACCAGTCCTCGACGACAACCGCACAACATCAGCCTCGCGAGGCCCGTTTCGTTCTCGGATCCAGCACGACGGCCCCATAGTCCCCCCACTTGGCGTCAGGTCGTAGCGGTTTCCCGGTGGCGCGGTTTTCGGGGTTGGGTCTGCCAAATTGCCGGGCCAACCACCGTGCCCGAACCCCCGACCGGCGCAGGGCGAACGCACATACCCGGTAACGGTGTGCGGCATGCAGGAGTGGCTTGGCGCGTCTCTCCGCAGGCACTCTTGCGCCGAGGACAAGCGGCAAGACATTCCTGCATGCATCAGTACCATTGGTGAATGCTCGTGTGCGTTCGCCCTGTATTTGAAGTGCGCAGCGGTGTCCGGTATGATGGGCGGCGGATACGCGGGTCCAGCCGGCCGGTTGCTACACGCCCCGCCTATTCGTGACTATATTGCTAATGGTTATCGAAGTATCGATTCCACGGTATCCATAGCGATGATGACATTGGGAGGAATCCGGTGTTAGGTAAGCTCTTCCAGAAGCAGTTGATAATGAGACGGGTTATCGGCGTGCTGCTCCTGCTGCTCGTTTTTGCGACGTTCTTGTACGGCTGGCGAGTGTTGGCGATAAACGCCCTGGTGCTGGCACTCGGAATCTTGACGGAGTGGCTGTTCGAACGGGCCCGCGGTAAGAAGGTAAGTGAAGCGGTCATTGTCACATCATTGCTTTTCGGCCTTTCGCTACCGCCACTCGTGCCGTTCTGGATCGCAGCGGTAGGTATCGTGTTCGCGGTCGCGGTCGGAAAAGCGGTGTTTGGCGGCTTCGGTCGGAACATTTTCAATCCGGCCATAACCGGCAGGCTGTTTGTGTATATCAGTTTTCCGACTCTGATGCAGCGCAGCTGGATGGCACCACGCGTGCCGGAATTTTTTACGAACCTTGTTGGGTTTGACGCGGTTACATCGGCAACACCGCTTGACATCATGCGGACCGGCGGGCAGGAAGCGCTGAACTTCTGGCACCTCTTCTTCGGCTTCCGTCTGGGCACTGCCGGCGAGAGCGCGATCTGGCTCATCCTGATAGCAGGTATCTATCTCAGCGTGACCAAAACTGCACAGTGGCGGCTCATCGTATCAACGTTCCTGACCGCGGCGGCGCTCCACGTCATCTTCTTCGTCACCGGGCTGTCCGACCTCGCTCCGCATCTTGCGCTCGTGTCCGGCAGCATTCTCTTCGTCTCGGTATTCATGGCTACAGATCCGGTGAGCGCACCCAACAAACCGGCCGGCCAATGGCTCTACGGCTTCATCATCGGGGGGACGACCGTTCTCATCCGGACGTTTGCCGGCTTCCCGGAAGGTACCAGCTTCGGTGTCCTGCTCGGAAACACATTTGCCGGCCTCATTGACGAGATCATGCCGGCCGCCAAAAAGAAGAAGAAAAAGAAGCCGGCAACCGCGGCGACCAAGGAACCGTCATGAACAAAGAAGGAACAATCTACACTATCGTCTTTGTTTTCATTGTCAGCTTTGCATTCGTCTTTCTTCTTTCCCTCACCAATCAGGCGACCATCGAGCAAGTTGAGCTCAACCAGGAAATTGTCAGGCAGGGCGCAATCCTCTCGGCCATGGGTATTGCGGCCGAGGGCTCCGAAGAGATACAGGAGAAGTACGGCATGGTCGCGACGGATCCCGATGCCGGACTCTCTGTTGCAACGGTCGACGGTCAATTGGTGTATGGAACGCAATTTGCCGGTCCTGGGCTGTGGGGGACCATTGAGGGCGTGCTTGCCATCACCGCTGACCTCCGTGAGATAGTGGGCATAGAGATCGTCAGCGACAACGAAACCCCGGGACTCGGCGGTCGGATCAACGAACCGTGGTTCAAAGACCAGTTCCGCGGAGAACGGGTGGCCGCCGACGGAATAGATGTGACGCAAATCGCGGGGGACGGTGACCCTGATCGAGCCAACAGCCTCATTGACGGCATCACCGGGGCAACCCGGACAAGTGACTCGATGGAGGCGATCGTGAATCGAGAACTGCAGAGGCTCCAGAGCGTTGAAATCCAGCAGATACTGCGATCGCTCGAATCGCAAGGGGGGGACGCATGAGTGATGTTGCGGACACCAGGCCCGGGGCAATTCTGAAAAACAACCTCTGGACCAACAACCCCATCTTTATGCAGATCCTCGGTATCTGCTCGGCGCTGGCCGTGACGAATCTGCTGACGAACACCGCCATCATGACTCTCGGTGTGACCCTGGTGACCGGATTCTCCAGTCTCACCGTTTCTCTGCTGAAGAAATTCATCCCGCGCAAAGTCCGCATGATCGTCCAGACGCTGATTATCGCCTTCTACGTAATCATCGTGGATCTGGTCCTGAAAGCATTTCTGCCGGAGATCAGCAAGAACCTCGGTCCGTACGTCGGTTTGATCATCACAAACTGCATAATCATGGGTAGAGCGGAGGCGTTCGCACAGAGCAACGGTCCGGTTGTGAGCTTCTGGGATGGGATCACTTCCGGCCTTGGATACATGGGGGTTCTCATGATGATGGCGGTCTTCAGAGAGCTCCTGGGATTTGGAACGCTCTTCGGCTATCAGATCATGCCTGCAGCGTTCGTCCGGTGGACAATCATGGTCATGCCGCCCAGCGCATTCTTCCTGCTCGGCCTGTTCATCTGGGCCGGCAAGACAATGATGCGAGGAGAGAAGACATGACACCAGTAATCAGTCCATTCTCGCTGTTCTTCGCTTCTATCTTCACCAGCAATATTCTCCTGGCCAATTTCCTGGGAATGTGCTCCTTCATCTCCATCTCAAAGGACATGAAGAGCTCCAACGGGCTGGGTCTAGCGGTGACCGTCGTCCTGACTGTCACTACCGGTATCAACTGGGCGGTGCTGCAGCTTCTCGAGGCGCTCGGCTTGGTCTACCTCCGCTACATCGTATTCATCATCGTCATTGCAGCGGTTGTTCAGATGCTTGAAATGATCATTGACCGGATCAGCCGGCCTCTGTACATGAGCCTCGGCATATTCCTGCCGCTCATCACGGTCAACTGCGCAATTCTCGGTGTGTCGCTCTTCATGGAGATCCGGGACTACAGCTTCTGGCAATCAGTTGTGTTCGGTCTGGGAAGCGGCCTCGGCTGGTGGCTCTCCATCCTGGCATTGTCGGCAATCCGGAAGAAACTAGACAAGGCGCCGGTCCCGGCAGGGCTGAAAGGCGCCGGCATCACCCTGATCACCATTGGTTTTATGGCCATGGCGTTCATGGGCTTCTCCGGTATGCTCCAGGTCCAGTAGGAGGCACATGGTGGAAACGAGCGCGATCATCCAGGCCTTCATTGCACCACTCACGATCGGAGGTATCAGCGCCGTACTTGGGGCCCTGATCTCCATCACGGACAAGATCGTCAACAATTACGGCGACCTTGTAATCGACATCAACTCCGGCAAGCGCGAGCTGGAAATCAAAGGTGGTGCGCCACTGCTCCTGACGCTTGCCGAGAATGGGATCTTCATTCCAAGCGCCTGTGGCGGAAGGGGGAGTTGCGGCGCCTGTAAAGTGAAGGTCGTCACCGACGTCGGACCCCACCTTCCGACCGAGACCCCCTTCCTGAACAAGGAGGAAATGGCGGACAACGTCCGGCTCTCGTGCCAGATCAAGGTAAAGGAAAATCTCCAGATTGAAATTCCGGACTCGCTGTTCAATGTAAAACAATACGCCGGCACGATTGAGCAAATAGTCGATCTAACTCACGACATTAAAGAGGTGTACGTCAAGCTTCCCGAGGGCTCGGAGATCGATTTTGTATGCGGGCAATACGGCCAGTTTGAGGCGCCGCCGTACGACAAGATCAAAACTCCGACGCAACGAGCCTATTCCATGAGCTCTGCGCCGAGTGACAGGAGCCATCTGGAGTTCCTGATCCGGCTCGTGCCGGGGGGAATCGTAACCACCTACGTTCACGAACACCTGACTGAAGGCCAGAAGATCAACGTTGTCGGTCCGTTCGGCGACTTCAACGTGAAGGACACCGCGGCCACCATGATCTGCGTGGCGGGCGGTTCGGGAATGGCGCCGTTCAAGAGCATCTTCAATCACATGATAGACACCGGAGAGATCCAGACGCGCGAGATCTGGTTTTTCTTTGGCGCTCGGACAAAGAACGATCTCTTCTATCTCGACTGGTTGAACGAACTGGATGCCGAATACGAGAAGTTCCACTTTGTTGCCGCGCTCAGCGAACCGCAACCCGAAGATAACTGGGATGGGGCAACCGGCCTCATCACCGAGGTTCTCGCAAAATTTCTCACAGACAAGGTGGACCGCAGTCAACCGCTTGAAGGCTATCTGTGCGGGAGCCCCGGAATGCTTGACGCCTGTATGGCGGTCATGAGACAGTTTGAACTGAGCGAAGACAAGATCTACTTCGACAAATTCGCGTAGGGTGGAGGTATCATTGTGAGGTCATTCGCATGAAAATGTCACCCGAATACACAAAGGCCCAGGAAAATATGCAGCCCGGAGTCATTACCTCCGACGGGTTCCTGGGCGACGACAGGCGCCCCATTATCGAGATCATTTCCGATGATGAAGCGGAGATGAAGCGCGACGGCCTCGAATTTGACGAGACCGTCGCACTCATGCGCCGGCTGATGGGAGAAAGCAGAAAGGGACTCGGCGAGCCTGTCACTGTCGACGGGAAATGGATTGTTCAGGCGTTCGAGGCGAGAGGTTTCCTCGCCTCGCCGTTTGAGGACGGCATATTCCGCAAGGTCAACGCCCAGGTCACCCTGATTCACGAGGGAAAACCGACCGAACACTCGATCCTCTACTCGGATCTCAGCCTCCATCTGATTGATAAGTATCACTTCTTCCAGGGGAAAGGCGCCGGCTTCCGTATCTCTCCAGCTGCCGTCAAACGAGTTCTGTTCACGGATTGAGGCCCCACACGAGGCGAGACTGACAAAAAAGGTCTACGTTATCGGGTAGGAGGCGGAGTCACCCCCGCCGTCCTCCCACACCACCGTACGTACGGTTCCGTATACGGCGGTTCAACGACGATTAAGACGCAGGAACCAAAGCGTCAACGAACGAATACAGACCAAGTGTATCGAAATACCGTTTCGGGAAAGCCCGATTCATGTGGCGCGCACCCGCATTCCACCACGGACCCCGACCGTTGCCGGCAGAGGCGCGCACGGTAGCCTCATCGAGGCCACGCGCACGCAAGTGTTTGGCGCGTGTGCGCCCCCGTTTCCACTGTCGCCAGAGAATGCATCGCAGGCGGCGTCGGAGCCAACCGTCCAGCTCCTGAAACACACCCTTGACTTCGGCAAGGCGGAAGTACGCCTGCCAGCCACGCAACAGCGGCCTCAAAGCCGCAGTGGTGGTGGACAGACTACGTCCCCGGCCACGCCGAGTTTCAACCCTGATCTTTCCCTTCAGCCTCCGTATCGCCTCCGGCCCGACTCGCAGCCGTGGCCTCATGTGCCACGTCATGCTGTAGCCGAGAAATGTCCGGTGCCACGGCCGATCGACCGCACTCTTCGCACGGTTGACCTGAAGGTGGAGCCTTTGCTCCAAGAACCGTTCCAGCGAGGCCAGCAGTCGTTCGCCAGCACGATAACTTCCAACATAGATGTTGCAATCGTCGGCATAGCGGCAAAACGCGTGTCCTCGCCGCTCAAGCTCCTTGTCCAGATCATCC
>DAOWMR010000511.1 GCA_030642995.1 Spirochaetales bacterium | reverse complement strand
ATGCGCGTGGAGAGAATGCTCCGGTTGATGGGGATTCCCTATGTGGCGCAGACGGCGCGGAGCCTTTTCCTCGAAGCACCGATGAATGACATGTACAACGCGCTTCAGCTCGTTCTCTATCCTCAGGACCGCGTGGCCCTCGCCGCGTTCCTCCGATCACCCCTCGTCGGAATGACCGACGACGGCATCATTCGCACGTTGGCTGAGAAACGACAGCTTTTCAGTGAGGTGCCGGGTTTGAGTTCGCCCGATCAGGAACGATACGAACTTGCAGCCTCTCGCTGCGCCGAGTTGGCTGAGCTTGCGGACACCGTGCGACTGACAGATCTGGTCCATCATGTCTGGTACCGCTGGGGTTACCGATATCACCTGCTTCGCCGGGAAGAGCACACCGCGTACCTTGAGCATTACGACTACATCTACGAATTGGCCCGTCTCCATGAGGGCCGAGGTCTCGCGGCCTTTCTGAGTACGATTCGTCCGAACATGGGTCTCAACGAGCGGATGGACGAGCTGAACATTGTCCGTGACGAGCGTGACGGCGTCCACATCATGACAATTCACAAAGCGAAAGGGCTTGAGTTCCCCGTCGTTATTCTGGCGAACGCCGGGAACCGCGGCAGGAACGATTCGGTGTCGGCTGTCCCGTTCTACCGGTCGGATGTTCACGGGCTGGCGTTCAATGTGGCGGCGAGCCGGGTCGACAGTGTCCGCGATCAGGCCGTGAACTTCATCTACCGCGTTGAGCGCGACCAGGCCGCCCTGCAGGAAGTCGCGGAACTCCGAAGGTTGCTTTACGTTGCCGCCACCCGGGCGAAGACCCACCTGATCTTCTCGGGTCTGCCGCGAGGCAAGGATAAATCGCTCATGGCCATGCTCGCACCACCGTTTGCAGCAGCGGCCGAGGAGCTAGGAGACTCCTCCGACATATCGATTGCCATCCGGGAACTTGATCCGGTGCGAATAGCAGCGAGGGCTGAGAGACAGCACCAGACGCAGGCTCGTGATCCTGGAGAACTGGCCCGCAAGTACTCAAGCGATGCCGCCGCGGGCTGCGTTACCCGGCGCGACTATGCCAGGCGAGCGTTCACCCCGACCGAGCTGAACGCAACGTATCTCGAGGCGGGTATTCCGGGAGGCACACCCGAACTGAAGGTTGCTCCGTCGGGGCCGGCCACCAATCGGGAGCTGTTCATTGACACCGCGCCGGGGAAGGGCCTGGCCGATGTGTTTGGCACGTTTGCTCACTACTGCGTCGAACAGCTCGGGACCGGCAGGAGCGATGCCGAATCTCTCCGGAATCCGGCAACCCTGCCGGCATCGGTTCGTCCCGCGCTGGACGGGAAGCGACTCGCGGTGTTTCTTGCTGAGGGGGTTGAACTCGCGGAAGGTTTTCTGAGCTCGGATCTCTGGCGCCTGACCGACGGCGGAGCCACTCCCGAGTTCGAGTTACCGTTCCTTCTCCGGCTGTCGATTGGTCCCGACACCGGCGAACTTCCTCACGACGCACGGGTTCGGGGCAAGGTGGACCTCGTGCTGGACCTTGCCGACAAGGTCATCGTGATCGATTTCAAGACCGATCGGGAACTTGCGCCCGAACACTATGCCGTGCAGATGGAGCTCTACCGGCGGGTGGCTTGGGCAATCTATGACAAGCCCGCCGAGTCGGTCCTCTATCACCTCCGATCGGGCACGGCACTGGCCGTTGATCTGGAGATTGACGATGAATCTCTGGACCGGCTCGTGGCCTCACTGCGTGGTTCCGGCGACTGATTCACCCTGGATTGCTCATCTTTCGCATATTTTCGTTGTGGGATTCCGAAACCCGGGTCTATACTGACGTGCCATTATTGAATCCTACGAGAGAGGTAGACGATGAGTAACACAGAGAGTTTGAATCCATTCGCAATCGCGCAACGGCAGTTTGACGAGGCAGCGGAATTGCTCGGCCTTGAGGCGTCCGCCCGCGCACTT
>DAOWMR010000440.1 GCA_030642995.1 Spirochaetales bacterium | reverse complement strand
GCCTGCTCAACTCGCCGGGCAACTTCACGGCTGCCAAGCTCGCCTGGGTGAAAGAGTACGAGCCGGAGATCTACCGTCGGGTGTGGAAGATGATGCTCCCCGGCGACTACCTTGCCTACCGAATGACGGGCGAGCTGATCACCACACCCTCCGGTCTCTCGGAGGGAATCCTCTGGGACTCGGAGGACGAGGCACCCGCCGGCTTTGTCCTGGACCATTTCGGGTTTGATCATGACGTGCTGCCTCACCTTGCCCCGAGCTTTGCCGTCCACGGCCATGTGACCGCTCATGCCGCTTCCGAGCTGGGGATACCGGCCGGCGTGCCGGTCTCCTACCGAGCCGGCGATCAGCCGAACAATGCACTGAGTTTGAACGTGCTGAACCCCGGAGAGATGGCAACTACCGCCGGGACGAGTGGAGTTGTGTACGGCGTGGTCGACCACCCGGTCTACGATCCCCATTCCCGGGTGAACACCTTCGTTCACGTCAACCACACTCCTGAGAACCGCCGGTACGGGGTCCTGCTCTGCCTCAACGGAACGGGGATCTGCAATCGATGGTTGAAGCAGAATACGGTTGATGGGCCTGGAGGCGCCGTAGGCTACGATCAGATCAACGAGATGGCGTCGGCCGTTCCAATTGGAAGCGACGGTGTCGTGGTGCTGCCGTTTGGAAACGGAGCCGAACGCACGCTGGAAAACAGGGAGATTGGTGCGTCGGTCCACGGTCTGAACTTCAACATTCACTCGCGTGCCCATCTCCTCCGGGCGGGACAGGAAGGCATTGTCTTTGCCCTGGCCCATGGCGTGCAGATCATGCGGGATATGGGGATTGATGTACGAACGGTTAAGGCGGGACGGGGAAACATGTTCCAGAGTGAACTGTTCAGGACCGCGTTTGCCACGACCACCCGCACGACGGTGGAGCTCTACGAAACGGACGGCTCGGCAGGCGCCGCACGCGGAGCCGGGATTGGCGCGGGGGTGTACGCTACTCCGGCCGAGGCATTCGGCGGGTTGGTCGCGCTTCAGACAATTGAGCCTGATCTGAAGGCGCAGGATCGCTACGACACAGCAATGGAGCGGTGGAAGACGGTGCTGAACTCAGCAATCGATCAACGCTGAAAACAGCCTAGTATGGAACGGAGTTGATCTGCTCCCAACTCCCGAAGAACCCGGTGTTGGGCGGAAGCGTCTCGTCGTGGCCGAGGGAAGTGGATTCCGCATGGAAAGTTGATATCCCGCAATTGGCCATGCCGAATATCGGCATCCAGCGTTGATCGGGCGCCCCAATGGTTGCCTTGATGATCCACTGGAGCACACCGCCGTGAGTCACGCACACGATGTGTCGCCTGCCGCCGTTCGCCTCGCTGATCAGTCGATCCCAGACTATGAGGGCACGCGCCAGGATCGATTCCCGACTTTCGGCTCCGTCCACCATCTCCCAGCTGTGAATGAGAAACGACTTGAAGCCTTCAGGATCCTCCTGTGAGGAATCATGCAGGCTCTGTCCGGAGTAGGCCCCGGTGTTCAGCTCTATCAACTCCTCCAGGATCTGCGGGGCGGACGTACCGATCTCTCGGGCGATTATTTTTGCGGTCTCATGACTCCGTGACAACGGCGAAGTGAAAACCAGATCAATCTCCGTACCACTGAGCCGCTGTCCGGCAGCGTGGGCGTGCTCTTTCCCGGTCTCCGACAGCGGGGAATCGCTGTGGCCCTGGATGATATTGCGCTTGTTTGCTTCACTCTCTCCGTGACGGACGAAAGTGAATCGTGTCTTGTGCTCGAGGTCACCGAATCGCGGTCGGTCGATCATCAGTAGTAGATGACGATGTCCCGGTGCACCGAGTCGTCGTAGTACTTGATCATGAGTCTTTCGGTCTTCGGGTCATAGGTTCGGCCCTTGCTGTAGATCTCAAAATCCGGAGCGTCTCTCCACGTCTGACCGAAAAGCTCGAGCCGTTCAAATTCCGGCACGCCGCTGATGACGAGGAAGTGGGTCCGAAGCCGGGGGTAGGCCAGCGTGATCCGCCACTCGGAGTTTGAGATAAGCGTGGGTATGAAGCCGACAACAGCCCATGCCCATGTCCCGGCGCCGGCTTCTCCTGCGAGAGAGACTTCGCGAGGATAATTGGGATTGTCAGCGATGACCGGGTAGATCTCTTCCGGAGCAATGAACCCGTCGTCCGTTTCAACCGAGTTGCCGCGGACCACGAGGGAGGCCGGCAGCATCCCGAACTCGTCGGCAGTCTCCAGGGCAGACACCACGAGGTTCCGGCCAATCGTCACGAGTGTAGGCTGATCCTGCTGTGCCCCGAGCTCCGCGATTGCCTTGCCCGCAACAGCCGACAGCGCCAGGTCTATCTGTCCCGGCGCCGACTGGAGGAAGAACCTCCCCTCTGCTTGAATGATGGAACCGAGCAGGAGGGTATCGACGAGTTCGGTGAATCGCTCGGTGACACGTCCCGTTGCGTCATCCGGATGTTGGGACAGCACGTGGTTGCGGAGCATCCCGACGGCGGTAGTCACGTCCACAGATCGGAGACCAACCCGCCCTGCGAAATCCATGAGCTCATCATAGAGGCCTGCGTCGCCACGGTCCGCCGCAAAGAGGAAGATGTCCGGCATGCGGAAGACCGTCGAGCGTTCCTGCTCCAGATCCGAGCGGATATCCCCGGCG
>DAOWMR010000308.1 GCA_030642995.1 Spirochaetales bacterium | reverse complement strand
CCTCGCCGGGCTGCAGCGTCGCGCCGGACCCTTCTCGCCTGCCGCACCACCTTTTTCCTGATGTGCGTTTGCCCTGCTCGTGCTCGCAGCGAGTGGTTGCAGTGTGTCGCACAAGGTAGTGCGGGATGTCCATGCGTGAATTACCATCTACCATGGCTTTCCGCTATTTGGTCACGCGTGCACCGTCGGAGGTTGTACCTCGAGCGGTGGCCACGAGGCGTTACGAACATGCCTACAGAATCACTCGTTGGCCGCATATTCCCGTGCGTTGGCGTTGCCTGGGACCGACTCACGATGTTGCGGCCGGCAGGGCAAGCGCACATCGACGGGATGGGCGTGCGGCATGCAGGACGGACCTGCAGCGTCTCCGCAGCTCGCGAGGACAAGCGGAAGGTCCGTCTTGCATGCGTAAGCACGTACAGTGGGTGCTTATGTGCGCTGGCCCTGGGTACCCGGATTGACGCGCCATATTGGGGTAAGTATGGTGATACCGTGATGGATCCGCAGAAATTGCCGTTTGAGTCATTGTACAGACACGGTTTCGCGAGGGTCAGCGTCTGTGTGCCCCGGGTCAGGGTGGCCGATGTTGGATTCAACGTGGAGCAGACAATTGACCTTGCCCGGCGGTGTGACGAAGACGGATCCGTCCTCGCCGTCTTTCCCGAGCTGGGTCTGACCGCGTACTCCAACGACGACCTTTTCCAGCAGGACGCCCTGCTGGAGGCGGCACTCGACGGGCTTGCTACTGTCCGCGATGCGACCCGTGATCTGCGACCCATGCTGCTTGTCGGGCTTCCGATCCGAACGGGCGGTCGCATCTACAACGCGGCGGTTGCAGTACATGCCGGCACCATTCTCGGTGCGACTCCCAAGAGCTACATACCTGCCTACCGGGAGTTCTATGAGAAGCGGCACTTTGCGCCGGGTACCGACGGTCTGGTGCGTCACATTGAGCTGTTCGGTGAACTGGTTCCCTTTGGACCTGATGTGATGTATACGGCAGAGAATCTGCCCGGATTCGTTGTGCATGCCGAGATATGCGAGGACGTCTGGGTTCCGATTCCCCCGAGCACCTACGCTGCACTGGCTGGAGCGACGGTTCTGGCCAATCTTTCGGCGAGCAATATCACAATCGGGAAGGCTGAGTATCGACGCTCGCTCGGCGCAACCCAATCTGCAAAGTGTATCGCGGCCTATCTGTACACTGCCGCGGGGGCGGGGGAGTCAACCACCGACCTTGCCTGGGATGGAGACGCCCACATCCACGAGAACGGCCATATGCTGGCAGAAGCAGATCGATTTTGTCAGGAGGACCAGATTGTCTCGGCAGACATCCACCTGGAGGCTCTGATCCAGGATCGATCTCGGATGACGAGTTTCCAGGACAATGCAACCGCCCATGCCGGCGCGCTTGAGTCTATCCGACGGGTGCCGGTGAACCTGGATATTCCGACCGGTGCCGTTCGACTGCGACGGAGTATTGCCAGGTTCCCATACGTGCCGGCAGACGCCGGAGGACGCGATGATCGGTGCTATGAGGCCTATAGCATTCAGGTAGCCGGACTCGTTCAGCGGTTGCGATCAGCGGGGATCCGGAAACTCGTGGTCGGCGTTTCCGGTGGGCTTGACTCCACCCAGGCGCTCATCGTGAGTGCCCGCGCGATGGATCTGCTTGAGTGCCCCCGGACCGACATTCTGGCCTACACAATGCCGGGGTTCGCCACAAGCGGCCGCACGCTGGAAAACGCTCGAGCGCTGATGGGGAGCCTCGGTGTCACCGCCGGTGAGCTGGATATCCGTGATGCGTGCATGCAGATGTTCAAGGATATCAAACACCCCTTCGCCGACGGGGAGGATCTCTTTGACGTGACCTTTGAGAACGTGCAGGCGGGAGAAAGGACGAGCCATCTCTTTCGGCTGGCCAATCTTCACGGCGGTATGGTCGTCGGGACAGGAGATCTGAGCGAGCTGGCACTCGGGTGGGCAACCTACGGTGTGGGCGATCACATGTCGCACTACGCGGTGAACGCATCCGTGCCGAAGACCCTCATTCAGTATCTCATTCGCTGGATTGCAGATACCGAACAGGCCGGGCCGGACACCGCTGCGATTCTCTACCGTATCCTGGACACTGCGATCTCACCGGAACTGATCCCGGACCGCTCAGGCACAACGCCCACCGGTGCGCGAGACCAGCCTGCCCAGAAGAGCGAGGAGACGATTGGACCGTACGAGCTTCAAGACTTCAATCTCTACTACACAACCCGGTACGGCATCCGTCCGAGCAGTATCGCGTACCTCGCACACCATGCGTGGGCGGAACGTGACGGTGGTATCTGGCCCGATAGTCTGCCCGGCGAGAAACGCAACAGCTATGATCTCAACGCAATAGCGAAGTGGCTGCGGATCTTCCTCACCCGCTTTTTCGGCACGACCCAGTTCAAGCGGACTTGCGTTCCGAACGGCCCCAAGATTGGCTCGGGCGGTTCGCTCTCGCCTCGGGGCGATTGGCGCGCTCCGTCCGACTCATCGCCACAGGTGTGGCTTGATGAGTTGGATCGGAACGTTCCATAGGACGCGGCAGACTTCTGCGGGTCAGCCGACCGACGGCAACCCTGCGAGGGCCATTGCGATCTCATCGGCCGGGTATTCGTAGGCGTGAAGGATGCCGGCGTGGTAGTCCATGTATGCCTGCAGATCAAAGTGGCCGTGTCCGCTCAAATTGAAGGCGATGGACTTGCTCTCGCCCGACTCCTTGCACTTCAGTGCTTCTGCGATTGCCCCGGCAATGGCATGATTTGCCTCGGGCGCCGGAAGAATGCCTTCAGCCTGGGCAAATTGAATGCCCGCCTCGAATGTCTCCATCTGGTTGAATGAGATAGCCTCTATTTGATCCTCGTCGAGAAGATGACTGACGAGCGGCGCCATGCCGTGATAGCGGAGACCACCCGCGTGGAAGCCGGGAGGAATAAACGTGCTCCCGAGGGTATACATCTTCTGCAGCGGGGTCAGATGTGCCGTGTCCCCGAAGTCGTAGGCGAACTTGCCACGTGTCAGAGACGGACACGCTGCCGGCTCGACGGCAACAACGCGAACATCCTGCTCGCCCCGAAGTTTCCGTCCCACGAACGGGAAGACAAAGCCCGAAAAGTTGGACCCGCCCCCGGTGCAGCCAATCAGGACATCCGGATAGTCGTCGGCCATGTCGAATTGCTCAATCGCTTCAAGACCGATCACTGTCTGGTGCATGAGCACGTGGTTGAGAACGCTCCCAAGTGTGTACTTGGTGTCGGAGGAGCTCGCGGCGATCTCAACCGCCTCAGAGATCGCTATGCCGAGAGAACCGGTCGAGTCCGGGTGCTCGGCGAGGATCGCCTTTCCTGCCTCGGTCTCATTGCTTGGGCTGGGGAACACCCGCGCCCCGAACGTTTCCATGATGCCGCGTCGATACGGCTTCTGATCATAGCTCACCCGCACCATGAACACGGTGAGATCAATGCCGAAGAAGGTCGTCGCCATGGCAAGTGCGGACCCCCACTGCCCAGCCCCGGTTTCGGTGGTAAGCTTGGTGATACCTTCCTGCTTGTTGTAGAACGCCTGAGCCACTGCGGTGTTCAGCTTGTGGGAGCCGGCCGGGCTTACGCCCTCGTACTTGTAGTAGATCCGCGCCGGAGTATCGAGGACCTTCTCGAGTCGTCGAGCACGGTAGAGCGGGGTAGGCCGCCACTGTCGATACAGGTCACGGACAGGCTCGGGAATATCTATCTCTCGATCCTGACTGACCTCCTGCTTGATCAGCTCCATCGCGAACAGGGGCGCGAGGTCATCAGGTCCAATAGGCTGTTTGGTTCCCGGATGCAGTGTAGGTGCAACCGGTGATTTCAGATCTGCCTGAATGTTGTACCAGCGTTTCGGGATCCTGTCTTCGGGAAGTGTGTACTTAATACTATCCATTCCATTGCCTCCTTCGAGCTGTGATGCGAAGCGACTGTATCATTATTCAATAACATGGTCAAAATCATGCGGAACAGCCAACAGCAATTCCCGGCGAACGGTCTTGGGCCAGGTTTTCGCAGATGGCGGGAGATTGGGGATGATGGAGCGTGAATGGGCT